>NZ_JBHMIO010000005.1:0-249308 GCF_048060275.1 Micromonospora sp. LOL_015 | reverse complement strand
TCGTCGGGGCTGCGCCCCGACGCTGCCGCCTGCCCACTCACGGTTGTTTTTCCGGTCAGATTCCGGCGTTCACGCCCCTGCTGCGGCTGGTCGCCGCCCGGCTGGGATCGCTGACCGACGTCCTGGTCGTCGCGGACGCCCTGCACGCCAGGCCGGACACGCCGAGTACCTGTCCGCCGCCGGCGGGCATCTGATGGTTACCGTAAAAGCCAACCAGCCGACCGTGTTCGCCCACCTCAAAGCTGTTCCCTGGGCGCAGGTCCCGATCGGAGCGCGGACCCGCGACACCGGACACGGCCGCACGGAGACCCGCACCGTCAAGGCCGTCACCGTGGCGACCCCGGCGGGCTCGGCTTCCCCCACGCCCAACAAGCCGTCCGGATCACCCGCACCCGCACGGTGGCCGGCAAGCACACACGAGAGACGGTCTACCTGGTGGTGTCACTGCCCGCCGCCGACGCCCAACCTGCTGAACTGCAGGAATGGGCCCGCTTGGAATGGCACATCGAAAATCGGCTGCACTGGGTCCGCGATGTGACCTTCTACGAGGACACCCACCGGGCCCGGACCGGCAACGGACCCGCCGTCACTGCGGTCCTCCGCAACACCGCCATCGGATACCACCGCGGCAACGGAGAGACCAACATCGCCACAGCCACCCGCCGCGCCAACCGCCGCCCCCACGACCTCATCACAACCGCGACCAGCGGCTACCCAACTACGCAATGACCCTGCTTGATCAGCAGATCCGCCGTTAGTTGGGCCCTGGCTCACATCCGGTTGGGAGTGTGGCGATTTCCGTGTTTGACCGTTGGGTGTGATCGAGGTTGTTAGATGGTGATCCGGTCGCCGTAGGCGAGGATCAGGGCGTTGAGGGCCTTGCCCCAACCGTAGACCCGGCCGGTGATGCTCCCACTCTTGCGTCGCTGCTGGACGACGAGGTACAGAACCTTCATCGCGGCCTGCTCGGTCGGGAAATGCCCACGTCGGCGGGCGGCCTGACGGAACCGGGCGTTCAGCGACTCGATGATGTTGGTGGTGTAGAGGACCTTGCGGACCTCGTGGTCGTAGTCCAGGAACGGCACGAACTGCGGCCACGAGGTGCGCCACAGCTTGATCACGGCCGGGTAGCGGTCGCCGAACTCGGCGGCGAACGCTTCGAACCGGGTCTCGGCGGCGGCCACCGTGGGCGCGGTGTAGATCTCCCGCAACGCGGGGGTGATCTTCTGCCAGTCCTTACGGTTCGTGTACCGCAGGCTGGCCCTGACGAGGTGGACGACACACTGCTGATGCACCGCGAGCGGCCACACCTGCTCGATCGCGTCGGTCATGCCCTTGAGCCCGTCGGAGCAGACCATGAACACGTCCTCCACGCCCCGGTTACGCAGCTCGGTGAGGTAGGCGGCCCACTGCTTGGCGCCCTCGCCGCCGGTGCCGGCCCACATGCCCAGCACGTCGCGTTCCCCGTCGAGGCTGACCCCGACCACGACGTAGACGGGCCGGTTCGCGACCTGCCCCTGGCGGATCTTCATGACGATGGCGTCGATGAACAGCACCGGATAGACGCGGTCGAGGGGCCGTTGTCGCCAGGCCTCCATGTCGGCCAGGACGCTGTCGGTGACCCGGCTGATCAGCTCCCGGGACACGTCAGCGTCGTACACGTCGGCCAGGTGGGCGGAGAGTCGAGTCGGTCCGCAGCGCGGTTCCGGTGTTGCCACCAGCCCGTTTCTGCGGACCGCTCGCCGAACCCGCCGTGCGCCTCTCAACGCAACGGGCTCTCCACGGTTTGTGCCGTCAGGCTTGGTTCGTTGTTGACCAGGGGGCGGGGATCCTGCTGCGACGTCGATACCTGGTGATGGTGGTCGACGCGATGTTGTGCAGTTCGATCCCGTCCGCCGTGATGGTGCGCCACCCGGTCGGGGTGCGTAGCCAGCGGTGGACGTCCTTCCATCTCCAACGCCGTCTGGCCTTGACCCAGCGAACGACCCGCCACCAGATGAAGTACGCGAGCCGGTCGAAGGTGTGCTTGGCGACGGCATGCCGGAAGTAGTTGGCCCAGCCACGCGTGATCTGGTTGATCCTGATCAGCGTCTCTCCCAGGTCCTGCTGTGACAACCTGCGCGTCAGGGCACGGATCTTGTCCTTCAGCGACCGAACCGGCCGGTCACCGATGAACGTGTAGACGTGCCACTGGTCGCGGGTGCCCATCTTGCGTCTCCACCGGATGCGGAAACCCAAGAAGTCGAACCCGTCGGCCATGTTCACGATCCGTGTCTTGGACGACGACAACCGCAGTCCCATCGGAGCGAGCACGGCCGCGACATCCTCACGCAGCGCCTCGACGTGATCTCTGGTGCCGAACACCATGACGACGAAATCGTCCGCATAGCGGACCAGCCGCCACGTCGCCTCACCATGATCTCGCCGATAGTGGCGCCGGTTGTCCGTCGACATCCGCCCACCTGGCTTCCATTCGCGGTGCAGGTGCTCATCGAGCACGCTGAGCGCGATGTTGGCCAACAACGGCGACAGGATGCCCCCTTGCGGCGTCCCGGCCGGCGTGTCGCGTTGCTCACCGAGCTCGGTGAGCACTCCGGCCTTGAGGAACGCTTTGACCAGCGCGAGCACACGCTTGTCCTTGACCCGACGTCGCACCCGGTCCATCAGGGCCGTATGGTCGATCGAGTCGAAGCACGCTTCGATGTCGGCGTCCAGTACCCAGCGGTAGCCTCGGCTGCCGAAGAGATGGATGTCGGCGATCGCGTCGTGTGCTCGCCGGTTGGGCCGGAACCCGAACGAGACCGGCTCGAAGTCGGCCTCGAAGATCGGTTCCAGGACGAGTTTCAGGGCAGCCTGCACGACGCGGTCAGCGACGGTCGGGATGCCCAACTTACGGACCTTGCCCGACCCACCCGGCTTGGGAATCTTGCGTTCCCGCACCGGCTGCGGACGAAACGAGTCGTCCTTGACCGCCGACCGGATGCCGTCCAGGAACACCGGGACGCCGATCTCCCGCTCGATCCGGGCGACCGTCAGGCCGTCCGAACCGGCAGTACGAGCCCCGACGTTGCCCGCGACCCGCTCGAACGCCACGATCAGCGTCGCCGGGTCGTGCACGAGGTTGAACAGGTCGTCGAACCTGCGACCAGCACCGGCCGCAGCCCAACGGTGAAGTTTGGCCTGCATCCCCGATACCCGTCCGAACGCATCCTCTCGGACGCGTCCCATCGGAGCGTCGCCGTTCGGCGGCGCATCTTTCGGCATTACAGCGTCCTCCCTTCTCCAAACCGCTGCCGCCCTTCCCCATGTGATCGGCTCTCCCGACCTCGGAGTACTACGACGGCTCCGCCCCGCCCGGCACGTTCAGCAGACGGTGTGCCTATCCCGACCCTCGGCTGGCTGCCAAAGACCGGGAACCGTCGCCGGGCGGTTCCCGTGTTCACTGCTGGATCGCTCATCGAAGGAAGGCACCCGACTTTGTCCCCGCGGCTTCGCCACGGCTACGCCGCAGACCTTCACCATGGCCTCCCTGCAGAGGTGAAAATCCCCGCTCAGGAGTTCCCCGCCCGTCACAGGCAGCGGGTGCGCACCGCAACCGGCCCAGATCCGCCAGGTTCGAGCCGGTGACCACTTAGGAGACGTAAACGCCGGTTCCTCTCGTATGCCTTTCCGATTCGCTTGCCGGACCCGCACCATCTGGCAGTGCTGGCACGCCCCGGCGTTGTCAGGGCCGCTTGCCACCCTCCCCGGCACCTCCCGGCTCAGGCTGCCCTCAGCTTCATCAGGCCGCTGCGACGACCCGAAAGCGAAGGTCTCTCACCTCCACGCAATCCAACAGCGCCTCACGGCGCACTCTCCCCGGTCGTCAGCCCTTTGGCGTACAGGGAGAGGATGGCCTCGTTGAAGCCGTCGAGGCGGCGGGCGTGTTTGGGCACGATCCGCGGGGTGAACGAGCCGGCCCGGTCCCGGGGGACCTGGATGCGTACCGGCCCGACCTCGGTCTGCACCGTTTTGGCCCCGTGGCCGTTACGGATGTTGGCCCGCCGGCCGGTCTCCTCGTCGACACCGGCGTCGTCGAGGTGGGCGTCCAGCTCGGCGTCGAGCGCCGATTCCAGGACGGTGCGGGTGATCCCGGCGAGGAGCCCACCCGGTCCGACCAACGACACTCCGTCGGCCTTGGCCCGCTCGACCAGCTGCTGGGCGAACTCCCGCTCTGCTGATGTCGGCTCCGGAAGCTGAACCGGGTTCTTCTTGTCTGCCATGACGTGGTCCTTCCTGGACAGGATCGACGTCCTGTCCAACGGACCACACCCAGGTCAAACACGGAAATCTACGCAGTCCCGCGCCAAGGCCGTTAGTTGTACAGTGACTGATCAGGTGCTTGTCGGTGGGTCGGCTTGACCTGCGCGGTCTGATCTGGATCATGGTGGGGTGTCCGGAACGCCATCCATCGTGGAGCTGCTGGAGCGGCTTGCCCGTTTGGAGGCGCGGGCTGTTGAGCTTGAGCGGGACAACGCCGAGTTGCGGCGGGAAAACGCGGTGCTGCGGGCGGAGAACGCGGACCTGCGGGCCCGGCTGGGGCAGGACTCGTCGAACTCGTCGCGGCCTCCGTCGTCGGACGGCCTGGCCAAGCCCGCACCGAAGTCGCTGCGTGAACGGTCGGGTCGGCGCCCGGGTGGGCAACCCGGTCATGAAGGTCGCACGTTGCGGCAGGTCGTTGATCCGCACGAGCGGATCGAGCACGAACCGGTCACGTGTGGCGGATGCGGTGACGGGCTGGCGGCGGCGCCGGTGACCGGGGTGGCCGCCCGGCAGGTGTTCGACCTGCCGGACATCGGTGTGCGGGTGACCGAGCATCGGATCGTGTCGCGGCGGTGCGGGTGCGGGCAGGTCACCGCCGGCCGTGCTCCGGACGGGGTGGACGCCCCGGTGCAGTACGGACCGGGAGTGAACGCGGCCGCGGTGTACCTGCAGCAGGCGCTGTTCGGGGCACAGGCGCGTACCGCGCAGGCCATGAGCGATCTGTTCGGGGTGCCGATGTCGGTCGGCGCGGTCGCCGCCGCTCACGCCCGCGCCGGGGACGCCCTGGCCGATTCGGAGTTCGTCGACCAGGTCCGCGACGCGTTGACCAGCGCGTCCGTCGTGCACGCCGACGAGTCCGGGCTGCGGGTCGCCGGCAAGCTGCACTGGGTGCACGTGGCCACCACCGGCAGGTACACCCTTGTCTGGGTGCATGCCAGGCGCGGCCGGGTCGGGATCGACGCCGGCCAGGTCATGGGCTCGATGGCCGGGATCGCCGTGCACGACGCGTGGGCCCCGTACGACACCTACAGTGTGGCCGGACACCAGTTGTGCTGCGGCGCACCTGCTCCGCGAACTGACCGCCGCCGCCGAACTGGCACCCGAGGCGGTGTGGCCCGGACAGGCGACCGGGGCGCTGCTGACGCTCAAGACCGCCGTTGACGCCGCCCGCGCTGCGAACCGGACCGGGATCGACCCGTCTCTGCTGGCCGAGCAGACCGGACTGTTCCGTCAGGCCGCCCTGGTCGCGGTGAAGGACCACCAGGCGCTACCGTCCCCGACCGCCCGGAAACTTGCCGCACTCGCCCGCCGAATGCGCGACCGTATCGACGACTACCTGCGCTTCGCGGTCGATTTGCGGTCCCCGTTCGACAACAACACCGCCGAACAGCAGATCCGCATGGTCAAGATCCGGCAGAAAGTATCCGGGAGCTTACGCACCCTCGACGGAGCCCAGCAGTTCGCGCTGATCCGTTCCTACCTCGCCACCGCCACCGCACACGGCCGCAACATCATGGACGCCCTCGTCGAACTCGCCGCCGGCCGTCCCTGGCTACCCACCGCTGTGACCACCACCTGATCAGTCACGTTGTACACACCCCCGAGCAGACGTCAATCTTTCAACCTCTGTAGTGAAGGACCGAGGTCAACTGATGCGCAGAACGTCGGCGCCGTCGATCTTCGAGATCGTCACTGAGCGACGGTGGGCGAGCATGTCCGCCACATACTCGATGGTCGAACAGGACGACATCAGACCCTCGGAACCTCCAGCTCTGCTGTTCTGGACGAGAATCAGTTGCTGAGCAACCCGCAGTGACTCCTCCAACATCCTGTTCAGGTCGTACGGCAACAGGAAGCGCCAAAAGTCGACGTTCACGACGGTGTCCACGGCGCCATCGTCCAGCAGGGTCACCATACCCAGCAGATGTTGATTGTCCGGGGAAATCGGCCGGGAGTGGTCGTAGCGGATGGTCTTACCCGAAGGAGCCAGTGAGTCGTCGGGCCAGGTCCCGACGACCAACGACGGCACGTCCTGGGTGACGAGGTCGAGGACGCCCTTCGTGACATTTCCCAGCCCCTGCGCCAGGAAGTGGTCAATCATCTTCTCGTAGATTGGAACCTTGAGCGAGGCTGTCGCCTCCGAGGAGTAGCTGAAGATCTCCACGTCAAACCGGCCGTGCTTACGGAGGAAATACTCGGTATTGCGTTGCATGGAACTGTGGTTTTTCGTCCATTCGGCATAGTGTGGAATGTGGAACGAAAAGGTTTCGGAGTCGTACGTAAACACTTCCGAGTGGCGCCCACTGTGCACGTATAGGCGGTAGCCCAGTTCCAGGTCCTCGGGACCCCAGCCCTGGAAACTCTCGTCGAACATTCCGACTTCGACAAACATGCTCTTTGGAAGAGATACGTTGTTGGAGTAGACCCAGAGCCAGGGAGCCCTCGACTTGCTGAGGTTCTCGTGCGGAATACGCTCACGCTGATCGAACTCGATCTGGCTTTCCGGCCGCGTGTAATCTCCCGCCAACAGGCTATTCAGGGTCAGCCAGCTCGACTCGTACCTGGCCCCGAGGAGGACGGATCCCGTCAAGCGCTGGTGGAACTCGTAGTGACGCTGGACCGCGTCCGACGGGATGAACATGTCGGCGTCGTGGAACAGCAGGATATCGCCCGTCGCGCTCAACGCACCCAGATTTCGGGCGGCCGCACGGCCCACATTCTCCTTCGCCGCCACCAGTCTTGTGGAAACGTCGCCGCTGACGCTTTCGAGTACACGGTCGACGGGCAGTCCGGAGCCGTCGTCCACGATAACAATTTCCCAGACTGCGGGGTCCAGAGTCTGCCTTTGAAGAGATCGCACCGTATACTCCAGGCACTGCAGGGCGCTGTGGAACGGCAGTACAACCGACAGCTTCCTTACTTCGGAATTCGATGTCGCGTGACTCTCCGCAGAACTCATGACGGTCATCATACAGCAATGTCGCGTAGTCGGTCGAGGGTCGACGGTGCTGGTCCTCCAGTAGAGCGCGTCTATGCAGGACAGCAGCAACCTATCGGAGACTGTTACAGTGGGTTGCTGGACCCGTGGATCATGATGCCGCAACTCACGGATGATCTGGGCAGGCCGATCATCCGTGGAGCCTTCCAATCCGGACGTTGCAATTGTCGGGACGCCGCTGTACCCGCGGTGCTCCTCAACGGCCGAACCTCGGCTACCAGACCCAATGCCGTTCTGTTGAGGGTGTTTGCGCTGGCCAGTCGGGGTGTGGATGATGCTAGGTGTGGTCGGTGGGGTCAACGAGCAGCGCCCGGATGGCGTAGTGGGCCAGCAGCAGTCCAGACATCTGTTGTTCGACCAGTTCTGGGGTCTTCGGCCGCAGGACCTCGCCGCAGCCGCGTAGGTGGGCCTTGATCTCGTCGAGGGCGGTTTCCTCCTCCCAGCGTTGCTGGTAGGCGGCGGCGAGGTCCAGGGCAGGTATCTCGTAGGGGGTCGAGGATCGTGGTGACCACGACGATCAGTTCGCCGTCGGGGTTGCGGTCCGGGACGGTGTACTCGAGCACCCGTACCGGTCGTGCCATGCTGGCGGGGGACGTCCACGGCTGGCGCAGGCGTGGGCGGCCAGCGCGTGGTAGGAGCCGTCGGGAAGCCACCGTAGGTATCCCAGTGACCCGACGCCCCGACCCCGCCAGGCCCGGAACGGCTCCGGTGTGCGAGTACCGGGACCGGCCTGCCGCGCTGGACTCTCGATCATGACCACCCGATCCCGCCCGGTTGTTCGACCCCACGCCACACCGTTGCGTGAGCAGGACCAGCAACTCCTTCCACGAGCATCACAACCGATAGACAAACATGACACACTCGAGGGCCGGCGAGAGTTGGGCCTGCCACACGCACCCCACCACTCGAAAGTCCACCCACCCGGGTGAACAGCTACCGTAACAAGGTGGCTCCTTCCGACCACCGGACCAATGACGAGGAGACGATGGGCTCACCTCCGGCATGCAGCGTCGTCATCCCTACCTACAATCGAATGGAGCTGCTGGGACGTACACTCGATTCGCTGACCAAGCAGGATATCGGCACCGATTCCTTCGAGGTCCTCGTCGTCGACGACGGCTCAGCCGACGACACTGCCACCATGGTCGCGCAGTTCCACGACCGGTTGCGCCTGCACTACTTCTACCAACCTGATAGGGGTTTCCGGGCGGCTGCCGCGCGCAACGTGGGTCTCGCTCATGCCAGTGGCGAGATAACGGTCTTCGTCGACTCCGGCGTCCTGCTGGACTCGGGATGCCTGCGCGCTCACCTGCTCAGCCACGATGCCGACGAGCTGGCAGCGGTGGTCGGCTCCGTCTACTGCTTCAACCTCGACAACGAGGACGCTGACGCTATGCTGCGGGCACTCGACTTCGACGACGTTGACGGCACCATCGCCCGGCTGCGACGCGAATGCCGGTGGCTGGACGCCCGCGAGGAGTTCTACGCCAACGAGCCGAGCCAGCTCCGCGACCTGCCGGCACCCTGGCTGTACTACTGGACGTGCAACGTGTCAGCCCGCACTGGTCAAGTGCGTGACGTCGGAGGTTTTGACGAGGTCTTCCGGACCTGGGGATCGGAGGACATAGACCTCGGCTACCGGCTTCACCGCGACGGCGCCGTATTCGTGCTCAACCGGGAGGCCAGCGCGTTGCACCACCCCCACCACAAGGACTTCCCTGGCAAGCAGGAGATCGCGAGACGCAACCTGCGATACATCGCAGCCAAGTACGACACCCCGATCACCAGGCTCCTCGCTGCCGAACCGCCCATCGCGTTCGACGACATCAACCGGATCATCCTGCAGCGGGGCCTACCGAGCTGCGCTGACCACCGCCGCGATGCGGTCCAGGCGGCGCAGCGACGCGGCACTCTGTTGCGATAAGGGTTGCCTACATAGCTGGGGTGCCGTGCCCCGAGACGCCGGCCCCCGAGGAGGACAGATGTCCAACTCCGAACCGGTCACCGTCCGCGAGGTGATCGCGGTGCGGTGGCGCATCGCCCGGCTAGTGCCGGAGGCCGGCACTGCCGTGGTGCTCACCACCGGGCTGTGCAACCTCCTGCTGGGACTGCTGCCGGTGGCGTTCGTCGTGGGGACCAGCGTCATGCTGGGCCGGGTACCGGAAGCAATGGCCTCCAACACCGGATACCCCGAGTGGTCGGCGGTCGTGACTGCGTTTGTCCTGTCCTCGGCGGCGTTCGCGGCCCAGCAGGTGCTGACGCCGGTGCAGACCGCGCTCGGGGAGTTGGTTGCGCGCCGGGTGGACGGGAAGATATTCGACCGGCTGATCGTTGCCTCCCTGCGCAGCCCCGGGATCGGCCCCTTGGAGGACCAGCGGCTGCTCGACGCGCTGACCGAGGCCAGCAAGGAACTACAAGACGGATTCCAGAGCCCAGGAAAGGCCTGCGCAGGGCTGCTGAACCTGATCGCCCGGGTGGTGCAACTGGCCGGCTACGTTGTGGTGGTCGGGGTGGCCTTCTCCTGGCTCGCCGCAGCGGGTCTACTCGCCGCAGTCCTAACCTTCCGGCACGGCAACCGGGGTGGCTTGCGCCGGTACTCCCGACTGTTCCCCCAGCTCTCCCGGCTCCGCCGGGAGAGCTGGTACCTGCGCGGCCTGGCGATGCGGGCCACGGCCGCCAAGGAGATTCGCATCTTCGGACTGGTGTCCTGGCTGACCGACCGGTACCGGCGCACCTACCTATCCTGGCTGCGGCCGGTGTGGCGGGAGCGACGCCGGATCTACCTCTGGCCGTACTTCTGGTATACCGCCTTCGGGCTCGTCATCACAGCAGCGGTGTTCGCCACGGTAGGGGCAGCCGGGGCGGGATCGGCGGCGCTGACCAACCTTGCGCTGGTGGTCCAGGCCGTGCTGGGTGCGTTGCGGCTGGGTGACTTCTACCCGGAGGCCGACGTGCAGACCCAGTTCGGCATGAACGCGTACGAGGCGGTTCGGACCTTCGAACGCGGAATGAACACCACCGCACCCCACCCGGGGCCGCGGGCAGCCGCAACGGCGGCGCCCGTACCCCGCGACGCGATCTGCTTCGATACGGTGCGCTTCCGCTATCCAGGTCAGGACCGGCCCGTCTTCGACGGACTCCAGCTACGGATACCGGCCGGGGCCTGCACCGCCGTCGTCGGCGTCAACGGTGCCGGGAAGACCACACTGGTCAAGCTGCTGACCCGGCTCCACGAACCGGAGGCAGGCACGGTCAACGTGGACGACGTCGACATCTGCCACTACGACCTAGCCTCTTGGCGGAGCCGGATCGCCGTCGTCTTCCAGGACTTCAACCGCTACGAGGTCAGCGCCGCCGAGAACATCGGTTACGGCGCGGTGGAACACCTCGACGACCGGGAACAGATTCGGGCCGCCGCCGCGGACACCGGGATCCTGGACGTGCTCGACTCACTCCCGTCCGGGCTAGACACTCCACTAGCCAGACACGTCACCGGTGGGGCGGAACTCTCCGGCGGACAGTGGCAGCGGGTGGCACTGGCCCGGGCCTTGTTTCGGCTCCGCCAGGACGGTGCACTGCTGGTACTCGACGAGCCGACCGCCAGCCTCGACGCGCGCGCCGAGGCCCGGTTCTTTGACGAATTCATCCGGCTCACCCGGGGCGCCACCACCATCCTCATCTCGCACAGGTTCTCCACCGTGCGCCACGCCGACCACATCGTGGTGCTGGAGGAGGGCCAAGTGGCCGAGGAAGGATCCCACGCGGACCTGCTCCGGCTCGACGGCCGCTACGCCCACCTGTTCCGGCTCCAGGCGGAACGCTTCGGCGATGCCGACCCGCCCTTACTCCACGACGTGACCGACGAGGCGGAGGCCGCAGCATGAGAGGACTCCTGTTGGCCGCCGGCGGACTGCTGAGTATGTCGTGGCGGCAGAGCCGTCTCCGAACCGCGCTGTCGCTAAGTCTGATGCTGGCCAACGGGGCGACCATGCCGGTCGCCGCGCTTTTCCTGCGCTGGCTGTTCGACTCGGCGCTGGCCGGTCGGGTCGGGCCGGCCGTGACCGCCGGGGTGATCGTCGCGCTGCTGGTGATCGCCGGGCTCACCCTGTCGGTCTTCGCCCACATCGCCTACTTCGAGGTCTCCGAACTCAACCAACTGCGCTACGACGAGGAACTGTTCAACCTCGCCAACGGCTCGGCAGACTTGGCCGTGCACGAGGACGCGGCGCACGCCGACCGACTCACGGTCCTGGAACGGGAGGTCCCTCAGACCCGGATGGCGCTCGAGGCGCTGCTCACCGGAGCTGGACTGGCGGTAGGAATGCTCGTCACTGCGGTGCTGCTGGCACTGCTGCACCCGGCGTTACTGCTCCTGCCGTTGGTCGCTCTGCCGCCGCTGCTGGTGGGCCAACGAGCCGAGCAGATCGTGGACGGGGCCCGCAGCGCCACCGCCGAGCCGACCCGACTCGCGCTGAACTTGTTCCGACTCGCCACAAGCGCCGGGCCCGCCAAGGAACTGCGGGTCTTCCAGCTCCAGGAGCAGATACGGCGCCGCCACGCCGACCTGTGGGAACACAGCACCGGCCGGCTCTGGCGGGCCTACCGCCGGGCGACCGGGCTGCAGGCCTTGGGCCAGTTGGTCTTCACCGCCGGGTATGTCGCTGCGGTGCTGCTGATCGTCCGCGAGGCGATCGTCGGCCGCCGCACCGTCGGCGACGTGGTACTGGTGGTAGTGCTCGCTGCCCAGGTGAACGCCCAGGTGGCGCAGGCGGTGGGGTTGCTGCCGGACCTGCAACGGCTCACCGGGGTAGACCGGCGGCTTCGGGAGCTACGCGCGGCGATCGAACCGGACAGTGGGATCGACACGGCCCAGACCGACCCCCCGGACCGGCTGCGTGAGGGCATCACCCTGCGCGGATTGTCGTTCGCCTACCCCGGCACTGAGGTACCGGTCTTGCGTGAGGTGGAGCTGCAACTGCCGGCCGGTGCCACGGTGGCGGTCGTTGGGGAGAACGGAGCCGGCAAGACTAGCCTCGTCAAGCTGCTTTGCGGCTTCTACCGGCCGACCCGGGGTGAGGTGCTGGTCGACGGGACCGATCTGCTCAGGATCCCGCTGCCGGCCTGGCGGGCACGAATCGCCGCCGGTTTCCAGGACTTCGTCCGGTACGAGCTGGTGGCCCGCCAGGTGGTAGGGGTCGGCGACCTGTCCCGGGAGGACTCAACTGCGGCGGTGCTGGCGGCGCTGGAGCGGGCCCGTGCCGTCGAGGTGGTCGACCAGCTTCCAGAGGGTCTGTCCACCCAAATCGGCAAGTCCTACGCCGACGGGGTGGACCTCTCCGGCGGGCAATGGCAGAAGCTGGCCCTAGGTCGGGCACTGATGCGGGAGCGACCGTTGCTGCTGCTGCTCGATGAGCCCACGTCGGCCCTGGACGCCGAGGCCGAACATGCCCTCTTTGAGTGGTACGCGGCCCAGGCGAGCCAGGTAGCCGCCGCTACCGGGGCGATCACCCTGCTGGTCTCGCACAGGTTCTCCACGGTCCGGATGGCAGATCTGATCGTCGTGGTGGCCGGTGGCCGGGTGGCCGAAGCCGGTAGCCACGACGAGCTGATCGCGGCCGGCGGCCCCTACGCCGAGCTGTACGACCTACAGGCCCAGGCCTACCGGTGACTGAAGTGACCACCTGAGGTCGGACACCGACAGATGGTGTGTCTTCCACGCCTGCAGGAACGGTTCGATTGCGCCCGCTGAGTAGGCCTGGGGCGCGGTGTCGGTATTGCTCGCGTTAGTTTTCTTCAGCCTTGTGGATGCCGAAAACCTCATCCCTCCTGGTCGCAGCTTGTTGATCAGCAAGCCTGGAGCGGTCGGTTCCGGCGCGGATTCGGGCGGCTGAATCGCGACAGTGGTCGACGTCGAGCGCTGCGCGACGATGGGGTGTGCTGTTCCGACTGACCTACCTCGGCGTGACCAACACTCTGGCCCTCCTGCGGCTGCTGCCGATGAGCGACCGCGACAAGGACGCCGAGATCCTGGCCTTGCGGCACCAGATCATGGTGCTCGAACGGCAACTGCACGGCGACCGGGTCCGATTCACCCCCGCGGATCGGGCCTGGCTCGCGGCCCTGCTGCACCCGCTACCGCGAACCGTGCTGAACCACCTGCGGCTACTCGTCCGTCCGGATACCGTGCTGCGCTGGCACCGCGATCTGATCGCCCACCGGCACGCCCGCCGTTCCCGGCCCCACCAGGCCGGGCGGCCACGAACCGTCCGGTCGATCCGCCGGCTGGTCCTGCGCCTCGCCTCGGAGAACCCTGCCTGGGGATACCGCCGTATCCACGGCGAACTGCTCGTGCTGGGCGTCAAGGTCGCCGCGTCCACCGTCTGGGAGATCCTGAAAGAGGCGGGCGTCGATCCGGCGCCCGAGCGCACCAGCAGCACCTGGGCGGCGTTCCTGCGCTCCCAGGCCCACACCACGCCGTCATCGCCGCGGACTTCTTCGAGACGACCACACTGACCGGCACCCGTCTCTACGTCCTGGCCGTCATCGAGCACGCCACCCGCCGGATCCGGATCCTCGGTGCCACCGCGCACCCCACCGCAGGCTGGGTCACCCAGACCGCACGCAACCTGGTGATGGACCTCGAAGACGCCGGCTGCCAGGTGAAATACATGATCCGGGACAGAGACGGCAAGTACCCGGTCCTGTTCGACACCGTCCTCGCCGACGCCGGTATCGACATGGTCCTCAGCGGAGTCCGGGTACCCCGGATGAACGCGGTGATGGTCCGCTGGGTCCGGACCTGCCGTGCCGGCGTGAACTCCTCGACCAGACCCTGATCCTCAACCAGCGGCACCTGCTACACGCGCTCCGCGAATACGAGGCCTTCTACAACGAGCATCGACCCCATCAGGGCATCACCAACGCCCGACCACTCGCACCGCTACCAGAAGCGATCAGCGACCCGGACCGTCTCGTCCACCTGAACATCCACCGACGCGACCGCCTCGGCGGCATCCTCCACGAGTACGAACATGCCGCCTGACCTGACCGGATGACATTTTCGGCAGGTACAACCACCGCGATGCTGACCCGGCGACGCCAGGAAGACGACCCGGCCCGACGAACATCTCTGCAGGAAGCCCTACGCCGGAGCATCGGACGGGTAATCAGATGCGCCGGGCCGCGGCGGCGTTACGGGTGCGCCACAGGGTAGGGCCGCTACCTGCGGAAACACGCACAGTGCCTTCTTGGTGTCCCCGTTAACGAGACCGTGGGTGCTCCGTGGGTGCTCGGCCGTCGAGAGGTCGCCCGGGCGGGAAAAACGCCCCTTGAGCTGCGTAAACGTGGGTCACAACCGTGACCCACACGCGACCCATGCGAAAGCGGGAAATATAGCCGACTGGCTATATTTCCTGCTCAAGTGGCGCGCCCGAAGGGACTCGAACCCCTAACCTTCTGATCCGTAGTCAGATGCTCTATCCGTTGAGCTACGGGCGCAGGTGCCTGGCAAGCATACACGCCTCGCCGAAGCGCGGAGACTCCGGGATTCGAACCCGGGAGGGGCTTTAAGACCCCAACCGCATTAGCAGTGCGGCGCCATAGACCAGACTAGGCGAAGTCTCCCCGGCGGCCGCTCCAGACCACCGCCGGTCGAGGATACAGGGCACGCCGCGCCCGGGGCAAAGCACCTCCCCGGCCGCAGCCAACGTCAGTGCGGCGCGACCGATGTCGGCGCCGTCCGGTCGGGAACGGGCAGACGGCCTGGACGTACGACGACCAGGAGCACGATCAGCGCGGCCAGCACGCCTCCGGTGATCACCGTCGCCATCGCGATGCTGCCGGTGCCGAGTAGCCCGACGACCGGCGCGGCGAGTGCGCCGACACCGAACTGCACCGCCCCGAGCATCGCGGATGCGGTTCCGGCAGCTTCCGCGTGGCCGGCCAGGGCCAGCGCGGGAGCGTTCGGTAGCGCGAACCCGGCTGCGGCGAGAACGGCCCACAGCGGGATCAGGACGCCTGGTAGCCCGCCGACGTTCGTTGCCGCGAAGCCGAGCAGGATCAGCCCGCAGACCAGCCCGGCGATCAGTGAGGTCCGCAGGATCTGCTGCGGTGAGTAGCGGCGGAGCAGCCGTACGTTGAGCTGGGTGGCAGTGATCATGCCGACCGCCCCGGCCCCGAACGCGATACCGAACTGTTGCTCGTCGAGCCCGTACTGGTCCTGCAGGACGAACGACGAGCCCGCGACGTACGCGAACAGCGAGGCCATCGAGAAGCCGGCGACGAGCACCAGGCCGACGAAGATCCGGTCCCGGAACAGGCCTCCGTACACCCGGAGGGTGTCCAGCACCCGGGCCGGACGGCGGCGGTGCGGCGGCAGCGTCTCGGGCAGCCCAAGGGCGGTCACCGCGATCAGGGCGAGACCCAACACAGCGAGCGCGGCGAACACGCCCCGCCAGTGCGTCCAGCTGAGCAGCGCGCTGCCGAGGGTCGGCGCGAGGACCGGCGCGACGCCCATGACCAACAGCAGTCGGGACAGTACGCGGGCGAAGGCGATCCCGCTGAACATGTCCCGGACGACCGCCATCGCGATCACCGCCGCCGCGGCGGCTCCGAAGCCCTGGACGATCCGCAGCGTGCCGAGCACCGCAATGTTCGGCGCAACGGCGCACAGCACCGAGGCGAGCACGTGCAGACCGGTGCCGACCAGCAGCGGCCGGCGTCGACCCCACACGTCCGACAGCGGCCCGATGATCAACTGGCCGATGGCCAGCCCGGCGAGTGTGCCGGTCAGCGTCAACTGGACGCCGGCCGCGGTGGTCTGCAGATCATCACTGATTGCCGGAAGTGCCGGCAGGTACATGTCGATGGTCAACGGGCCGACCGCGATGAGTGTGCCGAGCACCAGGATCAGCCGGATCCGCTGCCATGGGCTGAGCGACTCACCGGGAGTCGGCTCCACGACGGGGACTGGCGCGGACCCGCCGGGCCGTTGGGCGAGCGCTGTCATGATTCCTCTTCCGCGGAGGCGCGTCGTCTGCGCACGGTAGGCGCGGGTCGTCGCGACCCGTCTGGTGGGCCAGTGCTGCCGCTGTGCAGGCGCGCAGCCAATCTCACAAGCTGGCCGTCGCGCTTGCCATTCCCGTTACGGCGAACGGTGTGGCGTGTCACAGCGGCGCGAACAAGGCACTCGGTGGCCCGGATGTCGGCTACTGCACGTGTGGAGGGCCGCCGTCGGCGGTGCCCGCGGCGGGAACAGGCCCACCGGCCCACCCAGGTCCACCGGCCACCCAGGCCAACGCTGGGTGGCGGGCGTCCACCCGATCATCGTACTGACTATGACAGACGACAATGCATATTGTGTACGTCATATCTTCGTGCGGCAGGTCGCTCCGTAGGGCGCTATCAGAAATAATCGGTCCGGAGTCTTGTCGTGGGAACCGTCGAAGCCTAATCTCTGGCATCACCGATGCGCGACTCGCGTCGCCGGTGCGGCGCCTGCCCGGCGTCGCCGGACAGCAGGTGTCCATCGACGGAACCCCGTCGTGGAACACCGGCCCGACCGGCCCGGAATCCCCCGGGGCAACCCCTTCGGTTAAGGAGCCAGCCTTGCGTATCCGACTCACCCTGGCCATTGCCGCGACCGCGCTGGTCGGCGCGTTCGTGGCCCCGTCCGCCGCGGCTGCGGCACCGCAACAGATCATTGGCGGCGGCACGGTCTCCTCGGCACCGTGGGCGGCCGCCGTCTTCCAGAACGGCTCGTTCGCCTGTTCCGGCTCGATCATCGCCTCACGGTGGGTGCTGACCGCGCGGCACTGTCTCGGCGGGTCGATGTCGGTGCGAGTGGGCAGCGTCTACCGCTCCTCGGGCGGCGCGACCAGCACGGTCAGCGCCAGCTACGGCCGGTACGACCTTGGCCTGCTCTACCTGAGCTCGGCAATTTCCACCAGCTACGTCACGTTGGCGTCCAGCAACCCACCGGTCGGCTCGACGAACACCATCTACGGCTGGGGCCGGACCTGCAGCAACTGTGACGCCTCGGCGCAGCTGAAGGTCGCCTCGGTGCGTACCACGACGAACGGCGCGTCCGACGCGTACGGCGGCCCGGCGATCCGCAGCACCGGGGTGAACGGCGTGGCCTGGCGGGGCGACTCCGGCGGTCCGCAGTTCTACAACGGGCAGCAGGTGGGTGTCTGCTCGACCGGCAACGGGTCGACGTACCAGAACTACGCCTCGGTGGCGTCCAGCCGGAGCTGGATCCGCTCGGTGACCGGGGTCTGAGGCTGTGACGACCGCGGCGGCCAACAACGGCCGTTCGGTACGCGGGCGGTCGGTAGGCGTCCCGCGTACCACCTGATCCGCCGGTTCGGTGGCCGCTGCTCGCAGCGGCCACCGAACCGGCGCCGGCTGCCATACCTGTACCGGCTCGCTCCGGCCGGCGATCGACATCGGTGGTTGCTGGTGGAACCTGAGCCTCGTGCCGGCGGCGCGGTAGGTTTCCGCGGTCACGGCGACATGGCCTGGGGCGGCATGCGCCTGCAGCCGAGCGGCTACGTTGATCAAGTCGCCGGTGAGGAATCCGACTCCGCCGTCGACTGCACCCGCAGTGTCGATGGCCGCCGATCCGGTGGCCACTCCGACCCGGATCCGTACCCGCGCGCTGTCGGGAAAGTCGGTACGGCGGACCGCGGCGGCGAGTTCGAGAGCGGCCCGCACCGCCGGGTACGCGCCGCCATCGCCATGGTCATCGTCGTTGCCGGCGATGCCGAAGACCGCCATCACCGCGTCTCCGATGTACTTCTCCACCACTCCGTCCCACCGTCGAATCACCGTCCGCACCGCGTGGAAGTAGCGCAGCTGCACGTCGCGAACCTCCTCTGGGGTGAGCCGATCGGACAGGGCGGTGAAGCCGACCATGTCGACGAAAAGCACGCTGACCGTGCGACGGCGGGTCCGGGCGGCTGGAACGGACCAGCCAGACGGCGGTTTCCGTCGCGCTCCGCAGTTGGGACAGTAACGGTGGGTCGACCTTACGGGGGTACGGCAGATCGGGCCGGCTGCGTGGGTCGGGCCGGTGGGGCGGCGGTAGTTGCGGCGGAGCGTCCTCATGATCGCCTCCTGCGCGGTGATGGTGCTTTAGTCCGCTCCCGGGTGGACCTGATCCGGTCCGTGTGGACCGGCGTACGGGACGGATGGCTGAAACGGTCGCAGCCCAGCGCAGCCCTAGGATCTGTAGAACGACGTATGTCAGATACTCCCACCCTTTATGTCGGTGATCGGATTGACACAGTCACGCGATGGCAGGTCGCTGGCCCCCAGCTCCGACGAGGTTCCCTTCGTCGGGCGGCAGGCTCAGCTGCAGGTGTTGCACGAGTCGCTACGTAGGGTCGAGCGGGGGAGCACGGCCGCGGTCTTCGTCATGGGCGAGAGCGGCATCGGTAAGTCGCGGCTGCTGAGCGCGGCCAGCGACCGGCTCCGTGCTGCCGGTGCGCTGGTGCTGTCCGGGGCATGTCTGGACATTGGGGACTCATCACCGCTGCACCCACTTCGGCAGGCTCTGCGGCGTTATCAGCCGGCGGCCGGCCGGGCCGGCGTTCTGTCCGGCGCTGCGGCCCGCAAGTTGATCTCGGTGCTGGACGGCGAGGCTCGGCACCCCGACGGAGCCGGTGACCTGCTGGAACGGCTAACCCGTGGGCTCGGCGCGGTCGCCGCCGGACGGACCCTGGTGCTGGTCATGGACGATCTGCAGTGGGCCGACCTGACCACCCGGCATTTGCTGCTGTACCTCCTCGCCGGGCTGGGGGACGTCCGGCTGCTGCTGCTCGGCGCCGCACGGACCGAGACGCTGCGGGGCGACGACCCGATCCGCCGCATGCTGCTGGAGTTACGCCGGTCCCGGTCGCGTTCCGGCGCGGTCGACGTGTTGGAACTGGAGCCGCTGGACCGGACGGAGACCGCCCAACTCGTCGCGGAGCTGCTCGGCGGCGACCCGGAGCCGGACCTGGCCGAGTCGGTGTGGCGGCGCAGCGGTGGGGTGCCGTTCCTCGCCGAGGAGCTGGCCCGGGACGCCCGGGACGGCCGGGACGGCCTGTCGGAGACCCTGCGCGAGATCGCCCTGGCCCACGTCGACGCCCTGCCGGCCGACGCCCAGCTCGTGTCACATGCGGTGGCCGCCGGCGTCGAGCCGGTCGCCCACGACCTGCTGGCCCGGGTCGCCCAGCTCGGCGAGGACCGGCTGCTGCAGGCGGTACGCGAGGCGGTCGGCCAGCGGGTGCTGTTGTCCGAGCCGGACGGATACCGGTTCCGCTACCCGCTGATCCGGGAGGTCCTGGAGCCGCGGCTGCTGCCGGGGGAGCGGGTCCGGTGGCACCGGCGGTACGCCGAGGCGCTCGTCGCCGGCCCCACCGGTGACCTGCGGCATGCCCGGTTGGCGTACCACTGGCGGGAGGCGGGCGAGACCACCCGGGCGTTGCCGGCCGTGGTCGCCGCCGCCGAGGAAGCGGAGCGCCTGTACGGTTTCGCCGAGGCGTTCGAGCACTGGGCCAGCGCGGTCGACCTGGCCAACCAGGTCCCGCCTGCCTGGCTGGTCGAGTTCGACGCGACCATGCTGGGCCGACGCGCGGCGGAGGCGGCACACCGCAGCGGCGAGCACGAGCGCGCGCTGGCGTTGCTGGAGCAGTTGGCCACCAACCTGTTCGGTCCGCCGCCGTCCTGGCTGTACACCCTGCGGGCGCGGTACCTGACGGCGGTCGGTCAGCTGGCCGAGGCGGAGCGCGAGTACGACCGGACGCTGGCTGCGGCCGACGCCGACGCTGGCGAGCGGGTCGCCGCCGCCGCACACTCCGCCGATCTGCTGCTGCAACTCTGCCGGTACGCCGACGCCGGCCGGCGGGCCCAGGAGGCACTTGACCTGGCTGCCGGGGCGCCCGACTGCGCCTCGGCGATGGTGCTGGCCGGGGTGACCCTCGGCTATAGCCAGGCATACCTCAACGACCCGGCGGCGGGCAAGGAAGCGGTCCGGCAGGCGCGGCGTACCGCCGAACTGACCGGCGGCCCGGCGGACGTCGCCGTCGCCGACCTGCAGCTCGCCGAGCTGCTCAGTGGACACCTCAACGAGTTGGAGGAGGGAGTCGCGGTCGCCCGCCACGGCGCGGAACGGGCCGAGCGGGTCGGGCTGGCCCGCACCTACGGCACCCGGTTGCTCTCCGCCGCCGCCAACGGGCTGTTCCGGCTCGGCCGGTGGAGCGAGGCCGAGGAGGTGATCACGGCCGCGCTGCGGCATCGGCCGTCCGGGGCGGACGCGGTCGAGCTGCTGCTGGCCCGTTGTCGGATTCATGTGGGTTTCGGCCATCTTGATGGTGCGGAGTCCGACCTGGAGGCGATCGATACCCTGCTGGCCGCTGGCGGTGGGATGCGGCACATGCTGCCGTTGCTGACGTTGCGCGCCGGGCTGGCCATGTGGCGTGGCCGGCATGCTGAGGCGCGGGAGGCGGTACAGCAGGGCATCGACCTGGCCGAGCGGCACTCGGGTGACGTCTGGTTGCAGGCGCCGCTGGTCTGGCACGGGCTGCGGGCCGAGGCGGAGGCCCGGTCCAGCGGGGCACCGACCGACCCGCAGGCGGTGCAGCGTCTGGTCAAGGTTGTCGGCCGGATGGAGCGCAGCAGCAACACGGAGACTGCGGCACCGGTACGCGACGCGGTGATCGGCTACCGGGAGCTCTGCGCCGCGGAGATCAGCCGGATCGACGGCCGGTCGGACCCGGTGTTCTGGTCGCGGGCCGCCGAGGTCTGGGAGCGGCGGTGCCATCCGTACCCGGCGGCGTACGCCCGGTTGCGCCAGGCCGAGGCGCTGTACGCGATCCGTACCCGTAACGCGGACGCGACCCGGGCGCTGCAGGCGGCGTACCGGACCGCCCGACGGCTCGGTGCCCGTCCGTTCACCGAGGAGATCAAGGCCCTGGCCGCCCGTGCCCGGGTGGCGTTGGGCGCGGGTGAGCCGGAGCCGATGCCCGAGATGGACAGCCAGGAACGGGTCACCCTGCGGGCCGGTCTGACCAGCCCGCCGACGGTCGGCGAACGGGTGGCTCGGGCGTTGGTCAACGACCGCGTGAAGCGGACCTCGATGGTCGAGCGGGCCGGTCAGGTGCTCGCCCCGGGCGGTCCGGACGAGCTCGCGGCGCTCACCGACCGGGAGCGTCAGGTGCTGGAGCTGGTCGCGGAGGGACGGACCAACCGGGCGACGGCCGAGGTGCTGTTCATCAGCGAACGTACGGTCGGTGTGCACGTGTCGAACATCCTCAACAAGCTGCAGGTGAGGACGCGAGTGGAGGCGACTCGGGTGTTCATGCGTAACCAGCCGCGTGCCTGACACCCGACTGTGAACCTGCCAGTCCGGTGCGTGGCGGCCGCCGACCGGTCGGTCCACCCCGGCCGGTTGACGTCTCGGCCGGAAAACCGCACACCGGGGCAGCGGATCGGCCAGTGAGACACCCGTCGTTGCGCCGATACCTGCGGGTTGGCAGCGGCTGCCACTGTAGGGACCGACCATTTCGGTGACGACCGCCCGCCGCCCGGGGCGAGGGAGCACTGCAGACTGGAGGTGTCCGATGTCAGAACTCCGCTGGGGTCACGTGCACGACCAGGTCATGGAGGTCCTCGACCACCGGCCGATCGACGTCGCCGGCGTGGTCGAGGATCTGGCGGCGCTGCAGAAGCTGCTCGAGTCAGCCACGCCGAGTGACAGCGACAATCCGGTGGCCGACTTCAACCATCTCTACTGGGTGATCACCAGCACCATCGACGAGCGACTGCAGGCCGGTGAGTTCGCCGACCCTGCCTTCCTCACCTTGCTGGACATCGAGTTCGCGGAGCGGTACTTCGCGGCGCTGCGCTGCTGGGGCAACCGGGGCGACACCCCGGCGGCCTGGGAGGTGCTGTTCAGCCGGCTGCGCGACGAGAGCGTACGGTCGTTGCCGTCGGCCGCCGCCGGGGTGAACGCGCACATCAACTACGACCTACCGTTCGCCCTGCTGAGCACCTGGGCCAAGCTCGGGTCGAGCCCGGACAACGACGAGCAGCACCGCGACTACCTCTACATCAATGAGATCTTCTTCGACCGGATCCCGCAGCTGCGGCGCAGCTACCTGAGTAGCTGGCAGATTTGCCTCGACCGGCTCAACGGGCAGGTCGACGACTGGTACCAGAACCGGTTGGTGGAGTTCACCCGGGACATCGCCTGGCGGGACGCGGCCCGGATGTGGCCGATGCGGGACAACCCGACGATGCTGGAGAGCGAGCGGTTGCGGATGGACCGGCACACCGCCTTCCTGGGCTGGGCGTTGCTCTCGCCGGTGGGCAGCCTGCTGCAGTGACGCCCGGCCGGGTGCCTGCCGGTCCGCTGCCGGTGGTGTCCGCTGTGGGCGGGCACCCGTGGTCAGGCGGTCCGGTCGAAGCTGTCCCGGGCCGCGAGCACCGTCGGCATCTCGCGTTCGACCAGCTCGATCAGGTCGACCAGCTTGCCGGCGACGGCGCGGCCGAGCGGGGTGAGGCTGTACTCGACGCGGGGCGGGATGGTGGCCTGGACGTCCCGGACGACCATCCCGTCGCGCTCCAGCGCTTGCAGGGTCTGAGCCAGCATCTTCTCGCTGATGCCGTCGACCCGGCGGCGCAGCGCGTTGAACCGGTAGTTGCCGGCGAACAGGGCGGCCATCGCTAGCGTGCCCCATTTGCCGGTTATGTGGTCTAGGGTGGCTCGTGACGGGCAGCTGCGGGCGAAGACGTCGGTCACCAGGGCGGCCGTCGGGTCGTCGGTCGGCGGGCTGGATTCGCTGTGCGGTGCGGGCGCGGACCGGCTGGCCATGTTCCCAGGGTATCTCCCAGCGATGCGTCGAATGGGCCACAGCACTTCCTGAACTGCTTGCGCTTCCGAAAAGTTAGTGCAGGCTGGTGGGTGAGGGCGATCGTGGGGCCGCCCCGCAGGGACCTAGGAGCTGACATGATCACTGTCACCGGTGCCGCCGGCCAGCTGGGCCGGTTGGTCGTCGACGAGTTGCTGGACAGCGGACTGCCACCGGCGCAGATCGTCGCCGTCGCACGGAACCCGCAAAAGGCCGGCGACCTCGCCGCGCGCGGCGTACAGGTCCGGCACGGTGACTACGACCAGCCGCTGACCCTCGGGCCGGCCCTGGTCGGGACCCGCAAACTGCTGCTGATCAGCGGCAGCGAGGTCGGCCGGCGAATCGACCAGCACCGCAACGCCGTGGCGGCGGCGAAGGCGGCCGGAGTCGACCTGATCGCGTACACCAGCATCCTCAACGCGGACACCAGCAGCGTCCCGTTGGCCGCCGAACACCTCGCCACCGAACAGATGATCCGAAACAGCGGCCTGCCGTTCGTGCTGCTGCGCAACGGTTGGTACCTGGAGAACTACACCGGTTCGGTGCTGCCGCAGGCGCTCGCCACCGGCAGCGTGCTGGGCGCTGCCGGCTCGGGTCGGGTCGCCGCCGCGACCCGGGCCGACTTCGCCGCCGCCGCCGTCGCAGTGTTGACCGCGCCAGCAACAGCCGGCAGCGCTGACACCGCCGGAACGGCCGGCACCGTCTACGAGCTCGGTGGTGATGAACCCTTCACCCTGGCCGAGCTGGCCGCCGAGATCAGCCGGCACAGCGGACGGGAGGTCGGCTACCAGGATCTTCCGGCCGACGTGTACGCCAGGGCGCTGACCGACGCCGGCGTGCCGGAGGCGTTCGCCAGCATGCTGGCCGCCTCCGACGTCGGCATCTCCCGGGGCGATCTGACCACCGACAGCGGCGACCTCGCCCGACTGATCGGCCGGCCCACCACGTCGCTCGGCGGCGCTCTCCGGGCCGCCCTGGCCAGCCTACCGGGCTGATTCGCCGTTCGGCAGTTGGTAGTTGGTGACCAGCAGATCCCAGCTGCCCCGCTTCGCCGACTGCAGGTTGATGTCCCGGCGGGTCGCCATCCGGGCGATCAGGAAATCCGCGCCGAACAGCTCCCGTACGAACGGCGTGTCGCTGTTGGTCAGGGTCAGTCGGACGCCGCGCCGGCTGGCCCGTACCATCGCGTCCCGCAGTCGCACGTGATCGGCCGGCCCGAACTGCGCCGAGGTGTACCGCCGGAAGTCCGCCCACCCGCCGAGCGGTACGTACGGCGGGTCCAGGTAGACCCAGTCGCCGGCGGTGGCCTCGTCGAGTTGCTCGGCGAAGTCGGCCACCCGCAGCTCGGCACCGGCCAGCGCCTGCGCGGCGTCCAGCAGCACCCGCCGGTTGTAGTACGGCCGGTTGTAGGCGCCGTACGGCGCGTTGAACTCGCCCCGTCGGTTGACCCGCCACAGCCCACGGAACGCCGTCTTGTTCAGATAGATCACCCGGACCGCGCGTTCCAGATCGGAACAGTCCGTCGGCGAGCGACGGCGGACCGCCGCGAAGTGCTCCGGCGTGTTCGGTTGCTCGTCCAGCAGCCGCATCACCGCTTCGGGGTCGCGGGCGACCTCCCGGAAACAGATGATCAACTCCGGGTTGGCGTCACTGAGCACCGCCCGCCGCGGCGCCAGCTCGAAGAAGACCGCTCCGCTGCCGAGGAACGGCTCCCGGTAGCTGCCGGTGAACGGTGGCGCGGCGGCGACGAGGGCGGCGGCGTACCGAGTCTTCCCGCCCGCCCACTTGAGGAACGATCTACCGTCCGCCCTGGTGGTGGAGCGCGCGGACCTGGCGCCGGCCCGGATCATGGAGCGGATCATACGGGGCGGTGACCCGCCAGGCGTAGTGCGGCGAGGCGAGGAACTCGGCGAGCAGGCTCGCCGAGCCGGGAGCGAACGGCCGGCCGTCGCTGATCTGGTCCGGCCGTAGGAACTCCATCGCGGCACCCTCGCCGAGCCGGACGTCGCACTGCCGGGCACGGGTGGAGCCGAAGTAGTAGTGCGCCGTACGCTGTGGGTTCAGCTGCCGGCGGCAGAACAACCGCAACCCGTGCTCGGGCCGTAACCCGGTCTCCTCGGCGAGTTCGCGCAGCGCCGCCTGCTCCGGTGTCTCCCCGGGCTCGCAGTGCCCGCCCGGCACGCACCAGGCGTGCGGATGGCTCGGCGCGTTGCCGTCCCGTAGCTGCAGCAGGACGGAACCCGCCGAATCGACCAGTAGCACTGCGGCGACGTCACCCATCGGTCCAGTGTGCGGCCAAGCCGCCGGTAGCGGGGGCGAGCGCCGAAAGCTGGTCGGCGTGGCGGTCGATTCCACCCGGATGTGCGAGTCGGGTGGCGATCTCGGCCGGTGCCGGCAGTCTCGACATCAACTCGGCCGCGTCCGCCACCCCGCTGGCCGGACCGCCCTCGGCCAGCAGTTCGGCGAGCAACTGCGGGGTCACCTCCTCGGGTGCGCAGCCCAGGCCGAGCCGGTGCCGTCGGACCAGGTCGGCGTTGCTGAACTGGTCGGCGCCGTGCGGCAGGACCAGTTGCCGTACCCCGGAACAGATCGCGCCCATCATCGTCCCGGAGCCGCCGTGGTGCACCACGGCGGAGCAGCCAGCGAGCACCTGGTGCAGCGGCAGCCAGCCGGCGGGCCGGACGTTGCCGGGCAGCGGCCCGAGCGCGGTCACGTCGGCGTCTGTGCCGAGGGCCAGCACGAAGTCCGCGGCGGTCTGCCCGGCGGCGTCGATGGTGTGGCGCAGACCGGTCAACCCGGCCAGCGCCGGCACCACGGTGCCGAGGGTGATCAGCACCCGGGGGCGCGTGGCGGGCAGGCGCAGCCAGTCCGGCAGCGCACCGCCGGCGTTGTAGGGCACGTACCGCATCGACCATCCGTCGCCGTCGCCGATCATCAGCTCGGGCGGTGCCAGGTGCAGGACCACCCGGTCGGGCAGTTCCAGCGGTACGCCGTTGCGCGCGTGCGCCGCCGCCAGGTACGGCAGGAACCGGGCGGCCAGCGCCTCTTCGCGGAACAGGTTGAATCCGTGCTCGACGGCGGGCACCCGCAGCGCGCGGGCGGCCATCAGTCCGGCCGGATGCAGCCGGGAGTGCACCACCAGGTCCGGCCGCCACCAGCGGGCCAGCGTCAGCGTGCCGTCCGCCATCAGGTCGGAGACCCGCCCGAAGGTCTCCAGCAGCAACGGGTCGGTACGGCTGCCGGCGGCGGCGATCCGCTGGCCCCGCTCGCGCATCCGGGCGGCCAGTTCGGCCGTCGTGCCGGTGCCGAACACGGCGGCGATCGGGGCGCCGGGAGCGACGTCCACCGCCGGCAGACCGGCCCGGGCCGCGCCGGCCAGTCCTTCTGCCGCGGTGCCGACCAGTACGTCGTGGCCGGCCGCCCGCAACGCCCAGGCCAGCGGCACGGTGGGAAAGAGATGCCCGACTCCGGGCGGGCTGGTGAACAGGACACGCACCGGGGAACCTTCCGGTTGACACTCGAGTCGACAATGGATAATTTATCGTGATTGATCCGGTTTCGCGAGAGGGAGTTCATCGATGGCTGGGCCGACGGACATCCCGTTCACGCCGGAGCTGCACCTGCGACTGCTACTGAGCATCGACCGCGGGCACAACGTGCAGCGCGCGGTCCGCAGCGCGGTGCGGACCGGTGACCGGGTGCTCGACGCTGGCACTGGCAGCGGGCTGCTGGCGCTGGTCGCCGCCGACGCGGGCGCCGCCGAGGTGGTCGCGGTGGATCGGCACCATGTCGGCATGGCCGAGCGGATCGCTCGGCACAACGGGGCCGCCGACCGGATCACCTTCGTCGAATCCGACCTCGCCGATCTCGACCCGGAGGATCTCGGCGGTCGGTTCGACGTACTGCTCGGCATGATCCACACCAACAACCCGTTGCTGGACGAGGAGCGCTCCCGGCTGGTCGTCGAGCTGCGTCGCCGGTTCGGCACGGCCGACTGCCGGGTGCTGCCGGGCGAGGTGCGCTACCTGGCCACCGGCTGCGACCGGCTGGACTGGGACCTGCCGACCGAGCTGGCCGACCTGGCACAGGTTGCCGAGACGCTGCAGGGGGCGTACGGCTGGGACTTCCAACCGCTGGTGGACGCGGTCCGCGACGGGGTCGCGACGCGTTCCGCCCGGCCGGCCAAAGGGGTCGCCCCGGCCTGGCGGTCGCCGACCCGGTCCGGCGCGCTGCGCTTCCCGCGAAACGACGTGCGGCTGCTCACCGCCGCCGAGGACTGGGTGACGGTGGACTACCAGGCGTCGCCGTTCGACGGGTTTCCCGACCAGGTGCGGCTCACCACGACCGCCGCCGGGCGGCTGACCGGGGTGATCTGGACCCAGCAGCTGCGGTACGCCGGGGCGCCGCTGTGGACCAGTGAGTCGTACAGCCCGCTGGGCGGCCCGCGCCACGTCGACCCCGGGCAGGAACTGGTCTTCGGCACCGGTGCGACGTGGCGGGCGACGAACGTCCTCAGTCACCACCACCCGACGTAGTCCTCCAAGAACGCGGCCAGGTAGGCCGGTGAGTCGACCAGCCGGGTCAGCCGCGCCGCCTGTACCTGGTGCAGGAAGGCCGCGTCGGCCGTGCCGTATCCGGGGGTGTTCACCAGGTCCATCATCCAGTGCACGAACTCCTGGGCCCGCCAGATGCGGGCCAGCCGGTGCTGCGAGTAGGCGTCCGACCGGCGGTGGTCCCCGGCGGTGAACCGCTCGATCAGCCCCAGCGCCAGCTCTTCCGCGTCGGCCAGGGCCAGGTTGAAGCCCTTGCCGCCGACTGGCGGCACGATGTGCGCGGCGTCGCCGGCGAGGAACAGCGACCCGTACCGCATCGGGTCACAGACCAGGCCGCGCATCCGGACGGTGCCGGTGTCGGTGACCGGCCCGGTGTGCAGCGTCCACGGCTCGTCCAGCGCCAGTCGGATCCGGATTTCCTTCCAGATCCGCTCGTCCGGCCAGTCCGCCCGGGTCTCGTCCCGACCGCACTGCAGGTAGAACCGGCTCACCGTCGGCGTCCGGCGGACGTGTACGCAGGCCCCCGACTCATGCAAAGCGTTGATCACGCAGTCACTGGACGGCGGGGCTTCGGCGAGCACCGACAACCAGGCGTAGTCGTACTGGTAGTCGGCGCAGCGCAGCGCCCCGGCGGGGACCGCCCGCCGGGCGACGCCGTACTCGCCGTCGCAGCCGGCCACCACGTCGCAGCGCAGCTCACGGCCGTCGGCGAGCCGGATGCGGGGCTGCCCGGCCAGGTCGTCGATCGCCCCCGCCGCAGTCTCGAACCGCAGGTCACCGCCGTCGGCGAGGTAGGCGTCGACCAGATCGCGGACCAGGAACTGCTGCGGGTAAATGTAGTGGCTGCGGCCGTTGGCCAGCGGTTCATAGCGGATCGGGTAGCGCCGCCCGCCGAGCCGGAACTCCACCGCGTCCTCGACCGCGCCGGTCCGCAACAGGTTGCCAGCCAGGCCGTGCCGGCGGAGCAGGTCGACCACCCGGTGCTCTACGGTGGCGCCCCGGGCGCGGTTGGCGACGTACTCGCGGTCCCGACGCTCCAGCACCACACAGTCCACCCCGGCCCGGCGTAGCAGCACCGCCAGCAGCATCCCGGCCGGCCCGGCACCGATGACGCCGACTTGGGTACGCTCGTTCATCACCGGTCACCGCCGGCCGGCTGGTCGACCTGCCCACCGGCGTCCGCGCCCGGCGTTTCGTCTCCGTAGCCACCCAGGCCGGTGTCCGGCGTCCCGCCGCCTTCGGGCCCACCGGGTGTCCCGCCCCTGTCGGTTCGGTCCCGGTGGCTGCCGTGGAGCGCGAACAGCCGGGCCCGCATCATCTGCCGTACCACCTGCACCCCTGGCGACGTGCTGCGCCCTGCCGACCGGGCGGCCATCCGGAGGCTGGGCAGCACGTCGCCGCCGAACCGGGCGCAGATCAGTTGGTGCGCCTCGTACGCCTCGACGGTCGCTTCGACGAATTCGTCGAAGGCGCTACCCAACCGGGCCGGGCCGATCTTGGATCGCATCGCGCGGACCTCGGCGAACAGCGCCATGAGGTGGGCGTGGTCGCGGGTCTGCAGTCCGCTGAAGCCGGCCTGCACCGCTGGGGGTGCCATCGCCGGACGGATCAGTCGCTCGTAGTCGACCGGCGAGAAGTCCGAGGTGAACCGGAAAGCGGCCGCCGAGCTGCACATGAACGCCGTGGCGACCCGCAGCGCGGCTCGCGCCTCGGCCTCGTCGCCGTCGGCGCTGGCACCGAGGAAGCAGTTCAGCCCGGTGATCGCCCCCTGCATCAGGGTGAAGAAGAACTGGTGACCGATCAGCCACCGGTCGGCGGCGGCGTCGGAGTCACCCGGGTCCGTCCCGTTCGACTGTGGGTGCGGCGGGCGTTGGACGGACTGGTCGAGAACGCCGATCGGCTGGTTGTCGACGTCGTGGCCAGCGTACCGGTACAGGCTTTCCAGCCCGAGCCACAGCTGGGCGACATAGCCGTTGCTGAGCTGCGAAAGCCCATTCGCGTCGACGTTGTTCCGAACTGCCAGATGCGTTATTGCCAAGGCGTGGAGAAACGCTGATTCCGGTGCTTGGTGCGTACGGCGAATCTGGAAGTAGCGGTCATGTTCCTGATAGTCGACTTGCTGGTAGTCGACGGTGACCGGGTCGGCCCGGACGCCCGACGTCGCGCCGTCGAGCGGCTCCGGGGCCGAGGTGTGGGGGCCGTCGGCGATCGCAGCACGGAGTCGGTGCCGGTTGGCCGGCAGCAGCTCCGGATAGGGTAGGCACAGTGCACCATCAGACACAGGGCAGCCCTTCTGGTGGCTTCCGGGCATGGGTACGGTGTCGCAATACCGTGCCGGCGGAGTGGCCAATTTACCGCGCCGCCGGTGATCCACAATGCTCGCAAATTCTCGCGGCTGCTGTGATGGCTGTCAATCCCTGTGTAGTTTTTCGCCTACTGAGTAGTGACTTTGTGCACGTCAGCGGCGCGATATTGAGTCGGGCGACCGACGGTGCCCTCCGGTTGGAGGGCGACCGTCAACGGTGTACTCGGTCCAGCATCGGGTCGGTCTCGGCCCGCGGCAGCACGTACGGCGCGGTGATGGTGTCCACCCCGGTGCCGCGCGAGCCGGTGGGGCGGTAGGTGACGGTCGCCGCGCTGGCTGAGGCGGTCTCGACGATCCCGGCGCACCAGGTGCCGCCGCGGTAAACCCAGACCGGGTCGGACGGCTGGTACCGGTCGGTCGGGTAGACGTCCCGGGGATCGCGTTGGTTGGGGTTGAGGATGGGAGCCGGCATGCTCATCGCCCTCCTGTCTCGCTGCGCGCGGTGTGTCTCGTGGCTGCTGCCGTCGGATGACGCCGGAGGCAGCTGACCGGCCCGCAAAGCGGTGACTCTGCGTGCGTCGTTGTCTACGCCACCCCTAGCCTTATCGGGGGTGATGTCGTCGAATGTCCGATTACTCATCACAATGGGTAAACCGCCGGATACAAGTTCACGTGCGCTATCATGCTCGCAATACCTTGCAGGCGCAAGAGCGGATGCACGTGCATTTGACCCTTCCGTGACGAGGCGCGGCCGACCCTGGAGTCCTACGTCTGTTGCGACAATGTCCGATTTGGATTGTATGTATGCATAAGCCGGATAGTGACGTTCCAAGTACCGACCTGCCGACCCTCGCCTGGCGCAAGAGTGGCCGCAGCAACCCCAGCGGGAACTGCGTCGAGCTTGCCCGGCTGCCCGGTGGTGGCGGGATCGCTCTGCGTAACTCCCGCTACCCGGACGGTCCAGCGCTGATCTACACCCGTGCGGAGATCGAGGCGTTCATCCTCGGCGCCCGAGACGGTGACTTCGACGACCTGATTCGCTAGCATCGATCCGGCCGGGGGCCTGCGCCGTGGGGGCCCGTCCGGACTCTGCTGGTGACGACCGTCCGCACCGCACGGCGGTGGCCACTGATCGGACCGGTATCGACGGGGCCTTAGGGATCACCCTCGGGTCATGGCATGCTTACTCGCCAAGAGTAGCTGCCATACGACGCGACGGTGTCCGGAGGTCGGTGGGTGACGATGACGGCCCAGCCAGATGGCGGATCGGCGACCGGGCCGACCGTGCTGCGGATGCTGCTCGGCGCGCAGCTGCGGCGGCTCCGGGAGAGCCAGGGAGTGAGCCGGGAGGCGGCCGGCTGGCACATCCGCGCCTCCGAATCGAAGATCAGCCGGATGGAACTCGGCCGGGTCGGCTTCAAGGAACGCGACGTCACCGACCTGCTCACCCTCTACGGGGTGACCGACTCACGGGAACGCACAGCGCTGCTCGGGCTCGCCCGGCAGGCGAACACGCCCGGCTGGTGGCACCGGTACGGCGACATCCTGCCCAGTTGGTTCCAGTCCTACCTGGGGCTGGAGGCGGCCGCGAAGATGATCCGCAGCTACGAGGTCCAGTTCGTACCCGGCCTGCTGCAGACCCGCGACTACGCCCGAGCGGTGGTCCTACTCGGACACGGTCGGGCCCCGGCCGACGAAGTGGAACGCCGGGTCGAGCTGCGGATGGAGCGCCAGGAACTGCTTCATCGGCCACAGCCACCGAACCTGTGGGCAGTGATCGACGAGGCGGTGCTGCGACGGCCGATCGGCGGCCCCGCCGTGCTGCGCGACCAGATCAACGCTCTGGTCGAGGCGACCAAGCTACCGAACGTACGGCTGCAGGTCGTGCCGTTCGATGCCGGCGGGCACGCCGCCGCCGGCGGAGCCTTCACCATCCTGCGCTTCGCCGACCAGGACCTGCCCGACATCATCTACATCGAGCAGCTGACCAGCGCGATCTACCTGGACAAGCGGGAGGACGTCGACCACTACGCCGCCGCGATGGAGCGGCTCTGCGTCGAGGCCGACCCGCCCGCCCGTACCCAGGACCTGCTCCACCAGATCCTGCGCGACCTGGACTGAGCCGAGACAACCTGCGCCGACGGACCCGGTGTAGCGGGCGTGACCGCAGGTGTCACGCCCGCAACCGGGACCGGACCCGCCGGCAACCGGCTGGCGGCCGGGTCGCCGGTCGGCGAGATCGGCCGCGGCTCCCGGAGCCCGCACGTCGGGCTCGGATGTTGAGCAGAGGTGGACCGGAGCGGTCAGGTGCCGATGACGCCGCCATCGGCCTTGCGGATGACCACGGTCGCCGACCGGGGCCGGCCGGCCGGGTCGAAGTCGGGCCAGTTGCTCACCGCCCGCGGGTCCTCCGGCGTCGGGCTGCCCCAGTACGTCGTGGACTCGCCCGGATGCTGCACGTTGATGAACATGGTCCGCTGGTCGGGGGTGGTGACCACACCGGTGATCTCCGCGCCGCGCGGGCCGACCAGAAACCGCCGGATCTCACCGGTACGCGGGTCGGCGGCCAGCATCGCGTTGTTGCCAATGTTGTCGTGGCCCCGGTCCGCCCGGTTCTGCGTCGAATTCGACACGTCGGTCTGAATCCACAGCCGTCCGTCACCGTCGAACCAGATCCCGTCCGGCGAGCCGAAGATGTTCGTCTCGTCGAGCTGCACCTGCGGGTCGTACGCCGGGTCACCGGCCAGTATGAACACGTCCCACTCGAAGCTGGTCGCGGTGTTGTCGCGGCCGCGCTCGCGCCAGCGGACGATGTGCCCGTACGGGTTCGGGGTACGCGGGTTGACCGCACCGGGCGAGCCGGTGCCGTTGGTCAGGGTCAGGTAGACGTCGTTGTTCTTCGGGTTGACCGCCACCCACTCCGGACGGTCCAGCGGGGTGGCGCCGACCGCGTCGGCCGCCTCCCGGGTACGCAGCAGCACATCGGCCTGGTCGTGCCAGCCGTTCGCCCTGGTCAGTGGTCCCTTGCCGTGCTTCAGTGGCAGCCAGACGCCCTTGCCGTCGTCGTCGAACCGGGCGACGTAGAGCGTGCCGTGGTCCAGCGGGCTGCGGCCCAGCGCCCGCTGCATCCGCCACCGGCCGTCACCGACGAACTTGTAGAGGTAGTCACCGTCCTGGTCGTCGCCGCTGTAGACGACGACCCGACCGCGCGACTCCCAGAAGGTGGCGCCTTCGTGCTTGAACCGGCCGAGGGCGGTCCGCTTCACCGGGGTGGAGCGTGGATCCATCGGGTCGATCTCCACCAGCCACCCGAAGCGGTTCAGCTCGTTGGGGTTGCGCGCCACGTCGAAGCGCGGGTCGGCCAAGTGCCAGCGGTAGCCGAATCCGGCGGCGTTCACGCCGTACCGGGCCTGCTCCGGCGTCGGTGACCACTGCGGGTCCTCGGTGCCGAAGTACCCGTTCCAGTTTTCCTCACAGGCCACGTAGGTGCCCCACGGGGTGACTCCGTGCGAGCAGTTGTTCAACGTACCCATCGGTGGGTTGTTCGAGCGCAGCGCCGGGTGCCGGCCGGACACCGGGCCGGAGAAGACGACCGGGGTGGTGCCGGTGACCCGACGGTTGAACCGCGAGTCGACGTTGCGCCACCTGCCCCGCGACAGTTCCACCTCCACGACGCTGACCCCGTGGCCGGCGAGTGCCTTGTCGACCTTCTCCCGGGTCATCTCCGCGTCGCCGTCGGGGTAGAGCAGGGTCCGGTCGACGTACTCGTGGTTGAGCACCAGCAGGCCTCGGCGGCTGCCCAGCGGGCCGCGACCCAGCGGGAAGAAGTGCATGCCGTCGTGGTGGCTGCCCACCTGCTCGGCCTGTTCGGCGGCGGTGTTGGTGGCGTCCTTGCGCCAGGCCGGTCCCCGGCTGCGCAGCGGGGTGCCCCACGGGATGAGCACGTCGGCGGTGTAGCCCGGCGGGACGGTGATGGCGTCGTCGGTGTTCGGCAGCACCGGGTCGAAGCCGAGCAGACCACGCCGGCCGGGCTTGCCCTTGCCGTGCCCGCGGCCGCCGGCGCTGGCCGGCGCGTCGGTGCCGAGGGCACCGCCGGCTGCGCCGAGGAAGGCCGCGGCGGCGATCACCGTACCGCTGCGGACGATGTCGCGGCGGCCGGCGCGGGCGGCGAGCACCGCACGGAACGGACGGTTGCCGGACGGGTTCGAGCTGATGTCGTCCGGGTCGGTGTGGGTTTGGCTGTCATGGTCGATTGACATGTGATCCTCGCTCGGTCGGAAGCGGGCCGCCCGGTCCGGTGCCGCATCGTGCGCGGCGCGCGGACCGGTTCTGCCAGCGGCGGTCCGGGCGGGACGGCGTCGCTGGCACCGGGACGGTATGCAGCGGACCGGGACCGTCCGCGAACGCGTGTGCGACCTGCCGGCGACGTCGAGATGAACGATCGATGTCCTGATCTGGGTGTCGCCGGACCGTCCCTTGTCACGAAGGGGTAACGGGACCCGAATGTTTAGCAGGTCACCACCGACCCGTCTGTGCTTCGAAACCCGCGTCTCCTAGATTTACTGAACTCACCCTCTGACCGGAGGAACGCCTACATGCGCCAGCACAGACGCATAGCCACCTGGAAGATCATCACCGCGGTCGTAGGGGCCGGCGCGCTGAGCGTGCCCGGCAGTGCCGCTGCCATGGCCGCACCGGCCGCCGGTGACCCGTTCATCAGCGAGATCCACTACGACAACGCCGGCACCGACACCGGCGAGGCGATCGAGATCGAAGCCCCGGCCGAGTTCGACCTGACCGGCTGGCAGATCGTCCTCTACAATGGAAGCAACGGCACCGTCTACGACACCCGTACCCTCGCGGGCACCGTCACCGCGGCCGGCGTGGTCGTCGCCGAGTACCCCGCCAACGGCGTCCAGAACGGGTCCCCGGACGGGGTGGCCCTGGTCGACCCGGCCGGCTCCGTGGTCGAGTTTCTCAGCTACGAAGGCACCCTGACCGCGGCCGGCGGCCCCGCCGACGGCACGGCCAGTGTCGACATCGGTGTCGCGGAAGCCTCCGACACCCCGGCCGGGCACTCGTTGCAGAAGGTCGACGGCGACTGGCGGCAGCCGGTGGCGAACACCTTCGGCGTCCGTAACGGGACCGGCGACCCGGACCCGGACCCGGACCCGGACCCCGAGCTGGGCTGCGACGTCACGGTGACGAACAGCATCGCCGAGGTGCAGGGCACCGGTGACAGCACGCCGCTGGCCGGCACCGAGGTGACCGTCGAGGGCATCGTCGTCGCCGACCACCGCGTCGGCGGTTACAACGGCGTCTACCTGCAGACCGCCGGCACCGGCGGGTCCCGTACGGCTGCCGCCGGCACCGCCAGCGACGGGATCTTCGTCTACCTGACCAGCAACCCGGCCAACCACCCGGGGGTCGCGATCGGTGACCGGGTGCGGGTCACCGGCCACGCCGGTGAGTACTTCGGACTGACCCAGGTGAGCATCGGCGCGCGGACCGACGTGCAGATCTGTGACCGGGACAATCCGTTGCCCACCCCGGTCGCGCTGACCCTGCCACTGGCCGCCGGCGACCGGGAGTCCGTCGAGTCGATGCTGGTGGCCCCGGTCGGTGACTTCGCCGTCGCCGAGGTCTACAACACCAACCGGTACGGCGAGGTCGTGCTGACCGCCGGTGACACCCCGGCGGTCATCCCCACCGACGTGGCGCAGCCGGGCAGCGCCCAGGCCGAGCGGATCGCCGCCGACAACCGGCTCAACCGGATCCTGGTTGACGACGGCCGCACCACCAACCTGGCCGACGCCGGCATCGCCCCGCCGTACGTTTCGCCGGACCAGCCGCTGCGGGTCGGTGACTCGGTCGAGGCGTTCGGGCCGAGCGTGCTGTCGTACGGCTTCGACGAGTGGCGGCTGCAGCCGACCCTGCCGGTCGACGCGGACACCCCGGCCACCGAGCGGACCACGTTCAAGGTGACGAACCCGCGTACCGCCGCCCCGGCTCCGGTCGGTGGCGACATCCGGGTGGCCAGCTTCAACGTGCTGAACTATTTCGTCCACTTCGGTGGCGATGCGCGTGGTGCGGCCGACGAGGCCGCGCTGGCCAAACAGGAGGCGAAGATCGTTGCGGCGATCACCGCGCTGGACGCGCACGTGGTCGGCCTGCAGGAGATCGAGAACTCGGTGCGGTTCGCGCCGGGCGAGCCGGAGAAGGCACTCGTCCGGCTGGTCGGCGCGCTGAACGCCGCCGACGGTGCCGGGACCTGGGACTACGTCCGCTCCCCGGCGGACCTGCCGGGCGCCGCCCAGCAGGACTTCATCAGCAACGCGATCATCTTCAAGCCGGCTGCGGTGACCCCGGTCGGGCCGTCCCGGTCGGTCGACGACGAGAGCGTCTGGTTCAACGCGCGGGAGCCGATCGCGCAGACGTTCACCGCCGACGAGCTGACCTTCACCGTGGTGGCGAACCACTTCAAGTCCAAGAGCACGTCGACGCCGCCGACCGGCGACAACGTCGACACCGGTGACGGGCAGGGCGCGTACAACGGTGACCGGACCCGGCAGGCCGCCGCGCTGGCCGACTTCGTCGACGGGCTGGTGACCGACAGCGGCAGCGACGACGTACTGTTGCTGGGCGACTTCAACTCGTACACCCAGGAGGACCCGATGCGGGCCCTCTACGACGCCGACTACGTCAACCTGAACGACACCGGACGCAGCACCTACGTGTTCGCCGGTGAGTCGGGTTCGCTGGACCACGCGCTGGCCTCGCCGTCGTTGGCCGCCCGGGTCACCGGGGCCGACGTCTGGCAGATCAACGCGGTCGAGTCGTACGCCTTCCAGTACAACGGTTCCCCGAACTTCTTCGACCCGGGTCCGTTCCGGGCCAGCGACCACAACCCGATCATCATCGGGCTGGACACCGGCGCCGGCGGTCCGGTCGAGCTGCAGCTGCTGGGGATCAACGACTTCCACGGCCGGCTCGAATCCGTCGGTACGGTCGACGGGCAGCCGGTCGGCGGCGTGGCCCAGGTGGCCGGGCTGGTCGACCAGTACCGGGCGACCAACCCGAACACGGTGTTCGTCTCGGCCGGTGACAACATCGGCGCGTCGACGTTCGTTTCGGCGATCGACGACGACAACCCGACCCTCGACGCGTTCAGCGCCGCCGGTCTCGACGTGACGGCGGTCGGCAACCACGAGTTCGACAAGGGCATGGCGGACCTGACCGACCGGGTGATCCCGCGTTCGGACTTCCCGCAGCTCGGCGCCAACGTGTACCGCGACGACGAGCGGGCGCTGCCGGCTTACCACGTGCAGGAAATCGGCGGGATCCGGGTCGGCTACATCGGTGTGGTCACCGAGCAGACCGCAGTGATGGTCAGCCCGGACGGTATCGCCGGGCTCACCTTCCGCCCGCCGGCACCCGAGGCCGACCTGGTCGCCACCGCGCTCAAGGACGGCGACGAGAGCAACGGCGAGGCGGACGTGGTGGTGCTGCTCACCCACGAGGGCGCGGCCACGGAGAACATCGACTCGCCCGAGGCGCTGATGAGCGACCCGGTGTTCGGTCCGTTCACCCGGACGGTTCCGGAGGTCGACGTCATCTTCAGCGGGCACACCCACCAGCCGTACGCCTTCGAGGTGCCGGTGCCCGGCACGGACGAGACCCGGCCGGTGCTGCAGGCCGAGGACTACGGAAAGAAGCTCGGCCGGATCGTGCTGCAGGTGGACGTCGAGGCGGGGACGGTCGAGACGGACACCGTCGAGATAGTCGACGTGGTCGGCGCGCCGGTCAACCAGGAGGTCGCCGACATCGTGGCGGCGGCGAAGGCCAACGCCGAGGTGCTCGGCCAGCGGCCGCTGGGCTCGATCACCGCCGACATCACCCGGGCGTACACCAACGGCAACGAGGACCGGGGCAAGGAGTCGGTGCTCGGCAACTTCATCGCCGACGTGCAGCTCGCCGGGACCCGGGAGCCGGGTCGGGGTGGTGCGCAGATCGCCTTCATGAACCCGGGCGGGCTGCGGGCCGACCTGTTGTCCGGCGAGGACGGCGTGGTCACCTTCGCGGAGGCGTTCTCGACCCAGCCGTTCGCCAACGACATGGTCACCCGGACCTACACCGGCGCCCAGGTCAAGCGGGTGCTGGAGGAGCAGTGGCAGCCGGCCGGGGCGTCGCGTCCGCTGCTGTGGCTCGGCGTGTCGGAGGGCTTCTTCTATACGTACGACCCGACGTTGCCGCAGGGCGAGCGGATCACCTCGATGACCCTCAACGGTCAGCCGGTGTCGCCGACCGGGACCTACCGGGTCACGGTCAACTCGTTCCTGGCGGCGGGTGGCGACAACTTCACCACCCTGGCCGACGGCACGGATACCTCGACCACCGGGGACAACGACCTGACCATGCTGGTCGCGTACTTCGCCGAGAACTCGCCGGTCACCGCGGACACCAAGACGCGGTCGGCGATCGGCCAGCCCGGACCGACCTGCGACGTGACGGTCACCGGCAAGCACGACAGCGGGCTGATCGTCAAGGCGGGGATGACCTACTGCCTGGAGTCGGCGACGGTCAACGGCCCGGTCACGGTCCGCCCGGGTGCGACGCTGCTCGCCACTGACGGTGCGATCAACGGTCCGCTCACCGCGAACCGTCCGGCGGCGGTCAGCTTCACCGGCACGAGCGTCTCCGGGCCGCTGGCCCTGCTGCGCGTGACCGGGGCGGTGGCGTTGACCGGGGTGACCATCCGGGGTCCGCTGGAGGTGACTGGTGGTGACGGCGGTCTGCGGCTGGACGGCGCTGACATCTCCGGTCCGGTCCGGCTGGTCAACAACAAGCACGACGAGCTGCCGGTGGTGGTCGCGGGGAACACGATCCGCGGCCCGCTGCACTGTCAGGGCAACAGCCCGATGCCGGTTGACGAGGACCGAGTGAACACGGTGCAGGGCCCGGTGTCCGGGCAGTGCGCCCGGCTGTGAGCCGCCCGGTTCGACAGCACTGAGAAGCAGTGCTGAGAAGTGGCCCTGAGAAACGGTACGGCCCGGCGGACCTTGACTGGTCCGCCGGGCGGTACCGGCCTTGCCGGGTCCGGCTGCTGCCGCGGGGTCAGACCGTCGCGAGCTCCGGTGCCGGCGTGGCGGCCGTACGGCGCCGACTCAACATGGCGTCGAGCGAGTACCGGCCTGGCCCCAGCGCGGCCACCAGCAGAAACGCCCAGCAGAACAGCGCGGCGAGTTCGCCGCCGTTGTTCTGCGGGAGAAGTGCGTCCGGCTGATGGACCACGAAGTAGGCGTACGCCATCGATCCGGAACAGATGACGGCGGCCACCCGGGTGCCGAGTCCGGTGAGGACCAACAGACCGCCGACGAGCTGGATCAGCGCGGCCCACCACCCGGGCCAGACGCCGATCTCCAGTGCCTCACCGGTGCCCCGGAAGCCGCCGAAGATCCCGAAGATCGAGGCGGTACCGCGTAGCGCGAACAGCAGACCGACCACCACGCGGAACAGCGTGGGGACGATCTCCGGCAGGCGGGTGAATACGGGCATGGGGGACTCCTCGTGAATCTGGGAACACTGGTCCCACGGCGCCCGGATCATATCGACAGAAATTAATCTCAGTCAACGATCTCTCACCCAGTGTGATGATCGACTAGGTGGTCCGCTAACCCGAATCGGTGGTCTCCCGGTCTGTCCGCAGCGGGCGGGTGGCGTCGCGTAGGCTGGGCGCTTCGAGCAGCCCAACTCCGCCGCGCGGGCCTACGGGCGCCACCGCAGGTCGGAGTCGCGACCCGCCAGACGGAGACCAGCATGCACGAGATCCGGGTGTCGTCACCCGAAGCCGGGCACTGCGTCATCGAAGCCTCCGGCGAGCTGGATATGACCGCAACCGGAGAGCTCAGTGCTGCCGTGCAGGTGGTCGACCGGAGGCAGGCGACCTGGATCATCGTCGACCTGGACGCCGTCACACTGATCGATTCAAGTGCGGTCAAGGAACTGGTCGACGCGCATCACGCGGCCGCCGGTCAGGGTCAGATCCTGATAGTCCGCAACCCGCAGCCGATCGTCGCCCGGGTGCTGCGGGTGACCGGAGTCGCGCCACTGCTTGGCATCGTGCCGCAGGACCACACCGGAACCGTCTACGGTGGTAGACCGGACAACGGGGACCACGGGTGAACACCCTCACCTGGCTGGTGGCGCGTGACCTCGCCAGCGGTGTCACCCGGATCCGGCTGACCGGCGCGTTGACCGACACCGAACTGGTCCGGCTCGCCCCGGTGCTGCGCCGCTGCCTGCTGGAGGAGCCGTTGGCGCTGCTCGTCGAGCTGGACGAGGTGACCGTGGCCAGCCCGATCGGGCTGCGGGTCTTCGCCATCGTGCAGGGCGGCGACGCCAGCCACCGTCCGGTGGTGCACCTGTGTGCCCGGCCCGACTCACCCACCGGCCGGCTCGCCCGGCACAGCATGGGCGACCTGGTGAGTGTGCAGGACAGCGTGATCGATGCCACCAAACTGGTCGAATCAGCACCAAGGTCCGCGTACCGGTGGCACGAATACCTGCCTCCGCACCCGCACTCACCGGGACAGGCCCGCCGACTGATCGGCGGTGCCTGCCGCTCGTGGCACCTGACCGCTCTGCTCGACGATGCGATGGTGATCGGTTCCGAGCTGGTCAGCAATGCGGTCGAACATGCCGGCACCGAGTTGGACGTCACTACCACCCGGCAGGCCGGAGCGATCCGGATCAGCGTCCGCGACCGCGCTGCCGAGCTGCCCCGACCGGCCACCGGGCCCCGGCCCGGTCCGGCACCCGGCCGTGGTCGAGGGCTGGCCATCATCGAGGCGCTCGCCAGCGACTGGGGGTACGCCGGATTCGCCGACGGCAAGACGGTCTGGGCGGCACTGCGGCTGCCTGACTGACCGGCCGTTGCCCGACCGGTGTCGGCCGGTCCGGTGTTAGTCGGGCCGGGCAGCGGGTACCCGACCTCAACGGTCACACCTGTGGAGGTCACCATGACGCAAGCAACCGAGATGCTGGAAACCTATCCGCTCGATCTGGGACACGTCGACCAGCAGGCACTCGCCGACTGCATCGACGCCTGCTTCGACTGCGCTCAGGCCTGCACCGCCTGCGCTGATGCGTGCCTGAGCGAGGACACGGTCGCCGAACTGGTCAAGTGCATCCGCACCAATCTCGACTGCGCCGACATCTGCGCCACCACCGGCCGGGTGCTCTCCCGGCACACCGGCTATGACGCGAACACCACCAGGGTGATGCTGCAGGCATGCATCCAGGCATGCCGTTCGTGCGGCGAGGAGTGCCAGCTACACGCCAGCGAGCACGAGCACTGCCAGGTCTGCGCCGAGGCCTGCCGTCGGTGCGAGCAGGCCTGCCGGGACCTGATGGCCGCGCTCGGCTGAGCCGGCCCCCCGCCCTCGGCGTGGCTCGCGGGGCCGGTGGTCAGATCCGGGCCAGCGCGGTCCGCAGCGGGTCGAGACCGAGTACGCCCAGGTCCAGCGCTGCCTGATGAAACTCCTTGAGGTCGAAGGCGGCACCTTTGCGGGTTCGGGCGTCGGCTCGGGCCTGCAGCCAGATTCGCTCCCCGACCTTGTACGCCGCCGCCTGCCCCGGCCAGCCGAGATACCGGTCCAGCTCGAACCGCAGGATCTCGTCCGGCAGTTGGCAGTGCGCCCGCAGAAACTGCCACGCCAGCTCCGGAGTCCACCGCTCGCCGGGATGGAAGTTGAACGAGTTCGGCGGGATGGTCAACTGCAGGTGCAGGCCGATGTCCACGATCACCCGGGCCGCCCGCAGCGCCTGCCCGTCCAGCATGCCGAGCCGGTCACCGGGGTCGGCCAGGTAGCCCAGCTCGTCCATCAGCCGTTCCGCGTACAGCGCCCAGCCCTCGCTGTGCCCGGAACACCAGCAGAGCAGCCGCTGCCAGCGGTTGAGCAGATCGGCACGGACCTGCGTCTGACCGATCTGCAGATGATGTCCGGGCACCCCTTCGTGGTAGACCGTGGTCACCTCCCGCCAGGTCGAGAACTCGGTGAGCCCGTGCGGCACCGCCCACCACATCCGGCCCGGTCGGGAGAAGTCCTCACTCGGCCCGGTGTAGTAGATGCCGCCGTCGCTGGTCGGCGCGAGGCAGCACTCGATCCGCCGGATCTGCTGCGGAATGTCGAAGTGGGAGCCGTGCAGGTCCCCGATGGCCTTGTCAGCCAGCGCCTGCATCCAGTCGCGGAACGCCTCACCACCGGCGATGGTCCGCGCCGGGTCCGCGTCCAGGGCGCGTACCGCGTCGTCGATGCTGGCGCCGTGCCCGGCGATCTCGGCAGCGACCCGGCGCATCTCCTGCTCGATGCGATCCAACTCGAAGAAGCCCCAGGCGTACGTCTCGTCCAGGTCGATCCGCGCGCCCAGAAAGTACTGGGAGGCGAGCTCGTATCGGTCCCGGCCGGCGGCCTCGGTGTCCCGCCCCAACGGGGCCAGCTCGGTACGCAGGAACCGGCCGAACGCGATCGTCGCCGCAGTGGCCGCCGAGGCCGCGCGGCGCAGGTCCGCGGTGAGGGCGGCCGGAGCGGACAGCCGGCCGACCAGGGCGTGGAAGAAGTCGTCCGCTTCCGGGTCGGTCCAGACGTCACACTGGTCGGCGACCTTGAGCATCTGCGCCCGGGGTGCCACGTGCCCGGCACGGGCCGCGTCCAGCAGGGTGACCCGTACCTGGTCCAGAGCCTGTGGATAATTGTCCAGCCGGGCGGCGATGTTGGCCACCGCATCGGTGCCCTCGGTCGGCATCAGGTCGAAGACCTGGCGCAGCTGGTGCAGACCGCTGGTGATGACGCTCAGCTCGCTGGTCTCCTCGCCCGCCTCGTAGCGGGCCAGCTCCAGCCCGAGCCGCTCCGCCATCGCGTCCCGGGCCACCCGCTCGGCCTCCGACTCCGGATCGGCGACACCGAGCTGCCGCAACGTGTCGCGAGTCAGGGCGGCGCGTTCGGCGTACCCGTCCGGTGACAGGTCGTCGAGCTGGTCGTCGTACCCGTCGACGCCGATGTAGGTGGCTCCGGTCGGATTCAGCCGCGCCCACTGCTCGACAAAGCTGTTGCTGATGTCATCCACACGTCCCATGCTGATGACCCTACGCGGCAGGTCGGTGGGGCCGGCGCAGCCGAAAGGGGGAACGGGAATGCAGGAACCCGGTTCGGCCGGCCCACCACCCGGTCCCCGGCTCGCCAGCTGGCTGCCCGGCTTTCTGCTGCTCGCAGGAATCTGGGGCACCAGTTTCCTGCTGATCAAGATCGGCATCGCCGAGCTGCATCCGATCCACGTGACCCTGGCCCGGGTCGCCGCCGGTGCGCTCACCCTGCTGATCGTGTTGCCACTGATCGGCGATCGGCTGCCCCGGGATCCGTGGCTGTGGCTGCACCAGTGCGTCGTCGCGGCGGTCGGGGTCGCCCTGCCGTTCACCCTCATCGGGTACGGGGAGCAGCGGATCCCGTCGCTGCTCGCCGGCATCTGGAACGCCACCACCCCACTGATCGCCCTGCCGCTGGCGGCGCTGGTGTTCCGCACCGAGGCAATGACGGCCCGCCGGCTGGCCGGCACCGGGTTGGGCTTCGTCGGCGTGCTGGTGGTGCTCGGGGTCTGGCAGGGCGTCGGCGGGGGACAGTTCGCCGGGCAGCTGATGTGTCTCGGCGCGGCCGCCTGCTACGGCGCGACGATCCCGTACCAGAAGCGGTTTGTCGCCGGCCGGTCCGACAGCGGCGTCGCGCTCGCCGCGACCCAGCTGATCCTGGCCACCGGCCAGTTGGCCGTCGTCGCACCGATCGTTGCCGGGGCCCCGCCGACGCCGACCCGGCTCTCCCCGGCGGTGATCGTGAGCGTGCTGATTCTTGGGGCGGTCGGCACCGGACTGGCCTTCGTGATCCACATGCGCAACATCCGGCTGGTCGGCGCCAGTACGGCGGCTACGGTCACCTATGTCGTGCCGGTCGTCGCGGTCGCGGCCGGGGTGTCGGTCCTCGGCGAGCGGCTGGTCTGGCACCAGCCGGTCGGGGCGCTGATCGTGTTGGCCGGAGTGGCCATCGCACAGGGCACCGGGCCGCCCCGAACGGCCCGTTCCGGCCCGCTGCCCGGCGGCCCGCTGCCGGACAGCGGTTCAGTGATGGGCAGCGGCCCAGTTGACCAGCTCCCCGGCCGACCAGGTGTTGACCACCCGGTCGGCATCGACACCGCAGAGCGCGGCCCGGGCGCACCCGAACCGCTGCCAGTCGAGCTGACCCGGCGCGTGGGCGTCGGTGTCGATGGCGAACAGGCAGCCGGTCTCGACCGCTAGCCGGATCAGCCGCTTCGGCGGGTCCTGCCGCTCCGGCCGGGAGTTGATCTCGACGGCCTTGCCGTGTTCGGCGCAGGCGGCAAAGACCGCTTCGGCATCGAAGTCGCTTGGCGGCCGGGACCGCCGTCGGTGGCCGCGGCCGCCGGGGCCGGTCACCCCCGGCGGCCGGGACGTCACCATCCGACCGGTGCAGTGACCGAGGATGTCCAGCCGGGGGTTGGCGACCGCGGTCAGCATCCGTCGGGTCATCCGCGCCCGGTCGTCACGCAGATTGGCGTGCACCGAGCCGACCACCACGTCGAGCCGGTCGAGGAGTTCGTCGGACTGGTCGAGGGAGCCGTCCGGCAGGATGTCCACCTCGATGCCGGTCAGGATCCGGAACCCCTCCGGCAGGGCGGCGTTGAGCGCCGCGACGTGGTCGAGTTGGCGCCGCAGCCGGGCGGCGGTCAACCCGCGGGCGACCGTGAGCCGGGGCGAATGATCGGTCAGCACCAGGTACTCGTGGCCCAGCTCGACCGCGGCCAACGCCATCTCCTCGATCGGCGAACCGCCGTCGGACCAGTCCGAGTGGGTGTGGCAGTCGCCGCGCAGCGCGGCGCGCAGTGCCGCCGCCGCCTCGTCCAGGTCGGTGCCCTCGGTGGCCAGCAGCCGGCGCAGATAGACCGGCTCCTCGCCGGCCAGCGACTCGGCCACACACCGGGCGGTCACCTCGCCTACCCCGGCGAACTCGGTCAACGTGCCGGTATCAGCCCGCTGCGACAACTCGGCAGCGGGCAGTCCGGCCAGTGCCGTGGCGGCGGACCGGAACGCGCGTACCCGGTAGGTCGCCTCGTTGGCCCGCTCCAGCAGGAAAGCGATCCGACGAAGGTCGGCGATCGGGTCCCGGGCATTGCTCACACCGGTCACCATAGGCCCCTTCGGCGGTACTGTCGCCCGGCCGGAGCCGACTAGGGTCGTCGCATGCGGACCATCGACTGGGTCGACGACGCCATCGAGATCATCGACCAGACCGCGTTGCCGGACCGGACCACCGTACTGCGGCTGTCCACCGTCGAGGAGGTGGTCGACGCGATTCAGTCCCTGGCGGTACGCGGCGCGCCGGCGCTCGGCGTTGCCGGTGCACTCGGAGTGGCGCTGGCCAGGCGGCTGCACCACGACGAACCGGACCGGCTGGCCGCCGCCGTCGACCGGCTGCGCACCGCCCGGCCGACCGCGGTCAACCTCGCTCGGGGCGTCGACCGGGCGTCGGCCCGGCTCGCGGAGAGCCCGTCGGCCGTACTCGCCGAAGCAGTGGCCCTACGCGACGAGGAGGAGGCGGCGTCGGTGGCGATGGCCCGGCTCGGGGCCGACCTGCTCGGGCAGCTCTGCCCGCCCCGGTGCCGGCTGCTGACCCACTGCAACACCGGCGCGCTGGCCACGGTTACCGGAGGAACCGCGCTCGGGGTCGTCGTCGAACTGCACCGGCGCGGCGGGCTGGAATCGGTGATCGCCAGCGAGACCCGTCCGCTGCTGCAGGGTGCCCGGCTGACCGCCTGGGAACTCGACCGGGCGGGGGTCGACTTCCGGGTCGCCGTTGACGGGGCCGGGCCGTTCCTGATGGCCCGTGGCCGGGTCGACGCGGTCGTCGTGGGCGCCGACCGGATCTGCGCGAACGGCGACACGATCAACAAGATCGGCACGTACGCCCATGCGCTCGGCGCCCGGCGGGCCGGACTGCCGTTCGTGGTGGTCGCTCCCGAATCGACGGTGGATCCGGCGACCGCCACCGGCGCACAGGTCGAGATCGAGGACCGGGGATCCGCCGAGGTGGTCAGCTTCGCCGCTGCCCGGACCACGCCGGCCGGGGCCGGCGCGGTCAACCCCGCCTTCGACGTGACGCCCGCCGACCTGGTGACCGCCGTTGTCACCGACCGCCGGGTGATCCGGCTCGACCGGGGCGAACAAATCTGAGCCGCCGCCGGTAGAAAGCCGGTCCACCGCCGGCCAGCCGGGCCGGGTCAGTCGACCGGCGCCGGCCGGACCGCCGTCACGGTACGTCGGTCCTCGGCCACGGCGGTGATCCAACCGCCGGCCCGCCCCAGCCGCAGCAGCGCGTCCGGCCGGGCCGGCAGCTCCAGCGGCCGGCCCGGCTGTGGTGGCCAGCCGCCCCGGGCCGAACTGCCCGGGGTCAGCCAGGGCACCAGAGCCTGCACCGGGTCTTGCGCGTCCAGCGCCGCCCGGGCCGCAGTCAGGGTGGCGAGCACCTCGTCCAGGGCGGCCCGGACCGCCCCGGCGTTGCCGCCGCACATCGCCGCCACCAGCTCCGGCCGGCTGGCTGCGACCCGGGTGCCGTCCCGAAAGGACCCGGCGGCCAACGACCAGGCGAGCGGGTCCGTAACCGCGGTGGTGGCCAGGGCGGTCGCAAGCAGATGTGGTACGTGGCTGATCGCCGCGACGGCCCGGTCGTGCTCCTCGGCGGTGGCCGGTACCACCCGGGCGCCCAGCCCGGTCACTGCTGTCGCCACCGTCAGCCAGTCGTCGACCGAGGTCACCGGCGGCTCCAGGCAGAGCACCCAGGCGCAGCCGGTGAACAGTTTCGGATCGGCGGAGGTGAACCCGGAGGTCTCCCGACCGGCCATCGGATGGCCGCCGACGAACCCGGCGGTCCGGTCGTGCTGGCGGTGCAGCCGCCGGTCGACCAGCCGCCGCACCGGCTCCTTGACCGAGGTGACGTCGGTGACCAGCCCGGAGTAGCCGACCGCGGCGATCTCGTCGAGTACCGGACCCACCGCCGGCAGCGGCACCGCCAGCAGCACCAGATCGGCGTCGGCCACCGCGTCCCGCACCGTCGGGGCGACCTGCCAGCGCGCGCCGGGTGCCGCCCGCGCGGCGGCGGTACGCGCGGTGGCCCGGGTCGCGGGATCGGCGTCGTACCCGAAAACCCGGTGTCCGGCGGCGGCGAACGCGCGCAGCGTCGAGCCACCGATCAGCCCCAGCCCGATCACCGCCACTCGCACGCGGTGACTCTGCCACATCGAGCCAGGGCGCGGTCGGGCAGCCGTCGTCGGTACGCTGACTTGGCACGTTGGTGGACCGACGCGAGCCGCCGCCCCGGCCGCAGGAGGGAGGGACGAGATGCCGGACCGGCCGATCGACTGGCCGTCACCCGCACCGACCAGCCCGCCGGGTTGGCCCGGTGTGCCGGCCGGCTGGCACCCGCCGGTGGCCGGCTGGGGTTCACCACGTGGGCAGCACCCGTACCCGCCGGGGATGTTTCCGGCCGCGCCCGCATGGCCACCGGCCCCGTCCCGGCCGACCTACCGGGAGCCGCACCCGGTACGCCCGGGAGCCGTCGCGCTCGGGGCGCTGGCCACCGCGCTGTGGTTGCTGCTGACCGGCCTGATCGGCCAGGACCTGCGCGGGTACGCCCTGTCGACGCTGCTCTGCGGCGCACTCGCCTGGGCCGTCGCGATCCTGCTCGCCCGGGTCGGCGACCGGGGCGTGGCGACCGGCATCGCACTCGCCATGTCGGCCGGCTGGAGCATCACGACTGTGGCGCTCGCCACACACTGGGCGGCGACCAGCGACTGGCCACTGTGGTGACCGGCGGTGGGCGGATTCCGGGCTTGACGAACACGGCGGCGGTCGGCACGCTCGGCGGCATGGCCAACACCGGGCACCGGCTCGATTCCGAGCGGAATCGGCGCCGACTGCAAATCCTCGCCGAGCTTGCCGGCGCCAAGCTCGGCCGCGAACGGATCCGGCCCCGTAAGGTCCGAGGGCAGCAGTTGCGCGAGTTGATTGCGGCCCGCCGACTGGTCAACTGACCGAACGCCTCATCTGACCGAACGTCGACGCGCTGTCGCGCGCCCGTCCCTGCCGGTCAGTGACTGTTCGGGGCGTTGCGGGGTCAACGACCGACCTGAGCCGATACCGTCATTCTGACGACAGAATCGGCGGTCACCGACGGCGGCGGGGATGCCGCGCCGCCCGGTGACCGCAGGGACCATTGGGGGGACCGTGCCCTATTTTGCTGCCGCTGCCGTACGCGGCCCGGCCGGTTGGTCCGGCGCCGAGCTCGACCTCGGTGGGGTCGCCGACATCGACGAGGTGATCGACCGGCTTCGTGAGGTCGATGCCGACGCCGAGGTGTCACTGCTGTTCGTCGAATCGGACGACAGTTACCTGGTGATCCTGCGCCTCGACGAGGGCGAGGATCTGCGAATCTTCAGTTCGGACGCCGCGTTCGCCGAGGAGTCGCGGCTGGGCGCGCTGCTGATCGGCGACATCCGTACTCCGGCCGTCGAGGTGGACCTCGAACCGGTCGTGGTCGGTGCCGGCGGCGGCTCGATGTCCGCCGCCGCTGCCGCACCGGCCGGCTCCCGTGCCGGTGGGTACCTGGTCGGCGACCCGTTGGACGACTCCGACGACGTCGACGCGTTGGCCGACGAGGAGGATGACGATGAGCCGGCCGCCGACCCGGACGCGGAGCCGGTCGGGGACGCCGACCTGCTCGCCGATCTCGGCCTGTCGGCCCGACGGCTGCTGGCACTGTGCGCCCGTGACGGCATGCTGCCGGCCGACGTGACCGCCGAGATCTGCCAGACGGTCGGCTGCGGCGACGAGATCGAGGAGTTGCGCGAGGCATGAGGCCGGGCGGGGCGACGGCGTGACCGGGCGGGGCGACGGCGTGCCGACGGCCCGGCGGCACCGCGACCCGCTGCACGAGAGCTGGATGCGGCGGGCGTTGTCGGTGGCCGGCGGGTCGACCGCCGGCGCCGGCCCGGTCGGTGTGCCGCCCGGCACGGCAGGGGCACCCGTCGGTGCGGCTGACGTGCCGGTCGGTGCGGTCGTCTACGACGCGGCCGGTTGCGAACTCGCGGTCGCCCACAACGAACGCGAACTGACCGGCGACCCGACGGCGCACGCCGAGATCCTCGCGCTGCGCCGGGCCGCCGCCCGGCTCGGCCGGTGGCGGCTCGACGGGTGCACCCTGGTGGTCACCCTGGAACCGTGCACCATGTGCGCCGGCGCGGTGGTGCTGGCCCGGATCTCGACCGTGGTCTTCGGCGCGTGGGAGCCGAAGACCGGTGCCGTCGGATCGCTGTGGGACGTCGTGCGCGACCGCCGCCTCAACCACCGGCCGACCGTGTACGCCGGGGTGCTGGCCGACGAGTGCGCCGCTGCGCTGCGGGCGTTCTTTCGCTGAGCCGGGCGGCCCGCCGGTATCGTCGGCCGAACCCGGTGGCGTCAGGCGATCGCGGTGTCCAGTGCGATGCGTACCATCTCGCTGAAGGTCTGCTCCCGGTCGTCCGCGCTCATCTTCTCGCCGGTACGGATGTGGTCGCTCACGGTGAGGATGGTCAATGCGCGGGCCCGGAACCGGGCGGCGATGGTGTACAGCGCCGCAGACTCCATCTCGACCGCCAGCACCCCGTAGTCGGCCAGCGTGTCGTACAGGTCCGGCCGGTCCGTGTAGAACGAGTCGGCGGCCAGGACCGGGCCGACCCGCAGGTCGACACCGTGCCGGTGGGCCGCGTCGACCGCCGTACGCAGCAGACCGAAGTCCGCCACCGGGGCGTAGTCGACCAGCCCGGCGAACCGCACCCGGTTCATGTTCGAGTCGGTCGACGATCCATTGGCCGCGATCACGTCCCGCAGTTGCAGATCCTCGGCCAGCGCGCCACAGGAGCCGACCCGGATCAGCGTCCGGACCCCGTACTCGTTGATCAGCTCGTGGGCGTAGATCGACGCCGACGGCATGCCCATTCCCGACCCCTGCACCGACACTCGCGTCCCGGCGTATCGGCCGGTGAAGCCGAACATGCCGCGCACGTTCGAGTAGCAGGTGGCGTCCTCGAGGAAGTTCTCGGCGATCCACTTGGCCCGCAGCGGGTCCCCGGGCATGAGGACCCGCTCGGCGATGTCGCCGGGCTTGGCTCCGATGTGCGTGCTCATGGCCATGATCCTGCCAGTGTGGCCGGCGCTGCCCGCGCTCGGGCGGCACCGCCGTGACGGTCGGCAGGCGCTTCAGGTAGCCTACTCGGCGGTGGTGTGTCCGAGTGGCCTAAGGAGCACGCCTCGAAAGCGTGTGAGGGTTCACGCCCTCCGCGGGTTCAAATCCCGCCGCCACCGCCACTGAGCAGGCAACCATCCTGCTAGTTGAACGCCCGGCAGGTCCGCGAGGATCGGCCGGGCGTTTCGGCGCACCGGTCCTCATCGGTCGGCGATCAGCTCGACGACGGCGCTGGCGATCCGGTCGATCGCCGCAGAGTCGGCCAGCAGGGCGTCGACCCGCTCGTCAGCGGCCGGTTCACCACCGGGTGACCGGTCCATCTCCTCGGCACCCGTGCCGGCGGCGAACTCCTCGAGCAGCCGGCTCTTCCCGACGCCGGCCTCACCGCCGAGGAAGACCGTCGCGGCGGCACCGCCCGCCGCCTCGGTCAGCAGTCCGGTCAGCCGGGGCGTGCTCCGCGGCGCGGCCGATGAAAGAGCCACCCGCGCCGCCGCGTGCCACATCGTATTCGGTGGCCGATGCCGACTCGGTGGTCACGGAGGATTCCGGTCCGGTCGGCTGGACGCGATGGTGTGCCGTTGCGCTGTGTCGTCTGGGCTAACGACAATCGTCGCGGTCATCCGGCTCCGGAATCGATTCCACGGTACGACGGCGGTCGTCGACGTTCTCGGCCAACTCGTCAGGGTCCGCACCGCCGGCCGCAGCGGCCTGCCGCGCCGCGCCGAACTCGGCGGCGAGTAGTTCGATCATCCGTCGTCGGGTTTCGGCTGGTAGCCCTTCATCTGGCACCGGTCCGCCGGATCGATCGTCGATCATCGAGACCTCAGTGCATCGATGGTCTTCCCTGTCTTCTGTGCTGCAGGTCTGACTGACGTGACCTGACCCGGCGGCTGGGTCCGATGCTGATACTCCAGGCGAAGAGCTGTGCGAACGCTGCTGGCCGGTCCCATGCCGGTAGCAGCGACGAAATCTGCTGAGTAGGCTCATGAACCGCTACGCTCCATCGACGCGACACGCCGGAGACGGTCAGCTGAGACGCATCCGATCAGGTGCCTGCAGTCGCCGGTGGCCCGATCTCGTGAAGCCGGCTGAGAATGGTGGGCTTAAAGTCGACCGGTGTGGAGTGGGGCGAGTCGCGCATGAGGGTGTCGATCTGGTTAGCCGTCGGCGGTGCGCTGCTGGTGCCGGCTGCGGCTCTCACCAGGGCGGCTGGGTACCGGTCCCTGGGCGATGGCGCATCGAGGGCGGCGACCAACGCAGAGTTGTTCGATCTGGCGGCGGTGCACCATCGGACCGCGTGGTGCGCCTTGCTACTGGCGAGTATGGGCGTGACCGCCGCACTGGTCGGCCTGCTGCTGCTGACCGGGCCCGGCGAGGTGGTGGCCAATCCTCGGTTGCTGGGCTGGGCGGTGGTCAGTGTGCTGATAGCTGGCTACCTCTGCTGGCTGGCGGTCCAGGCGTTCCTGCCCACCGACGGGCTCCAGGAGCTCATCGTGGCGGATGCCGTGCCGACGCAACGGCGGGTTCTCGCGCTGGTCGAGAGTGCTCGGACGTACCCCTACCCGGTGATCGGTCGCACCGGCGGGCTAGCGGCGACGGCCTGGGCCGCCGTACATGTGTGGGTTGTGGCGCGACTGCCAGTGGTGCACCGATTCCGCCGCAGACCAGGTAGCGACCCTTGCCATTGAACCTCGGCAGGCGTAGCCGCTCGACCAGGCAACGGGGTCTCCTGCGACACAGGCCATTCGCGGAATGATTCTGAACGTCGGTGGCTGACCTCGTCGTGTAGCAGCAGGGAGCGTCCCAGACGCCGAGGCGTGCGAACGCCGCTGGCCGGTCCCGTCTCGGGACCGGCCAGCGGCGTTGTGGCTGCTCAGTGAGCGGAGGATACGAGATTCGAACTCGTGAGGGTGTGAACCCAACACGCTTTCCAAGCGTGCGCCCTAGGCCTCTAGGCGAATCCTCCGCCCGACACGATACAGGCTGCGGACGTGGCGGTCAGCACGGGCCGGGGTCGCCGACGGCCGCCCACCGCCCGGGGTACAGTGGGGCCAACCCCTCGTGCGGCGTGCATCTCGTGAACCTCCCCAGGGCCGGAAGGCAGCAAGGATAAGCGAGCTCTGGCGGGTGCACGGGGGGCCTTTCGTCTCCGGGCCGGCCGGGGGACCTGCCCCCGGGGTGGCGGTCGCCGGCCCGCCCGCGCAGAATGGCTCCCGGCGTGGAACCCTGCCTGGTCGGAAGGAGGCGGTGAGGGTGGCACTGGCGCTCTACCGCAAGTACCGGCCGAGGACGTTCGCCGAGGTCATCGGCCAGGAGCACGTCACCGAGCCGTTGTCGCAGGCGTTGCGGACCGGGCGGCTCAACCACGCGTACCTCTTCTCCGGGCCGCGCGGGTGCGGCAAGACCTCCAGCGCCCGGATCCTGGCCCGCTCGCTCAACTGCGAGCAGGGGCCGACGCCGGAGCCGTGCGGCAAGTGCGACTCGTGCCGCGCCCTGGCCGCCGACGGCAGCGGCTCGATCGACGTCATCGAGATCGACGCGGCCAGCCACGGCGGCGTCGACGACGCCCGTGAGCTGCGCGAACGCGCCTTCTTCGCGCCGGCCAGCAGCCGGTTCAAGATCTACGTCATCGACGAGGCGCACATGGTCTCGTCGGCCGGCTTCAACGCGCTGCTCAAGCTGGTCGAGGAGCCGCCGGACTACGTCAAGTTCATCTTCGCCACCACCGAGCCGGAGAAGGTCCTCGGCACGATCAAGTCGCGGACCCACCACTACCCGTTCCGGCTGATCCCGCCGGGGGTGCTGCGGCCGTACCTGGAGCAGCTCTGCTCCGCCGAGGGTGTCAAGGTCGACCCGGCGGTCTTCCCGCTGGTGGTGCGGGCCGGCGGCGGTAGCGCCCGGGACAGCCTGTCGGTGCTCGACCAGCTGATCGCCGGTGCCGGCCCGGAGGGGGTCAGCTACCCGCGGGCGGTGGCCCTGCTCGGCGTCACCGACAGCGCACTGCTGGACGAGATGTGTGACGCCCTCGCCGCTGGCGACGGTGCCGCCGCCTACGCAACCGTCGACCGGGTCGCCGAGGCCGGGCACGACCCCCGCCGGTTCGCCTCCGACCTGTTGGAGCGGTTGCGGGACCTGATCGTGCTGCAGCAGGTGCCGGACGCGGTCAGCAAAGGGCTGATCGACGGGCCGCCCGACCAGATCGACCGGATGACCGCCCAGGCCGAGCGGCTCGGCCCGGCGACCCTGTCACGGTGCGCCGACACCGTGCACAACGGCCTGGTGGAGATGCGCGGCACCACCGCGCCCCGGCTGCTGCTGGAGCTGGTCTGCGCTCGGATGCTGCTGCCCGGGGCCGAGGAGTCGACCGGGGCGCTGCTGCAGCGGATGGAGCGGATGGAGCGTCGGCTGGCAGCCGGCGTACCAATGGCTGCTGCTGCGCCGGTGGCCTCCGCTCCCGCCGCCGCGCCGACCGCCGGCCCCGCCGTGGCACCGGCCGGACCACCAGCCGCCGCGCCGCCTCCCGCTGAAATGCCGGCCGCGCCGCCGGCGGTTGAGCGACCACCGGCCGCCGCGCCGGCCGTACCGCCGGAAGCGGTGATGCCCGACCCGGCCGTCGCCGAGCCGCAGCCGGCCCCGGCCGCGCCGGGCGCGCTCGACGCGGCAACCGTCCGGCGGTCCTGGGACCAGATCCTCGCCATGGTCGGCAACCGGAGCAAGCGGGCCGCCGCGGTGGTCCGCGAGGCGACGGTACGCGAGGTCGACGGTGACGTGCTGGTGCTCACCTTCCGGCACAGCGTGCACGCCACCATGCTGTCCGCCTCGCCGGACCTGCTGCTCGAAGCCATCTACGAGACGCTCGGGGTTCGGTGGCAGATCCGCTGCGAGACCGCCGGTGCGGCGTCCGGTCCGGCCCGGGCCAGCTCGGCCCGGTCGGGCCCGGTGCCACCCGCCGCCGGCCCACCTGCCAACGGTCCGGCCACCGCCGGCCCGCCGGCCGCCACCCGGTCGGCTGCGGCCAGCGCCGCCCGCGCGGCGGCTTCGGGTAGCGGGGCTGCCGGCCGGCCGGGTGCGAGCCGCCCCGGTGGTCGCCAGCCGGCCGGCGGCGGTGACGACTCCGACTGGCCGGAACCGGCCCGACCGGGCGGCGGCAACGCCCCGCCGGTGAACGACGGCCCGTCCGGTGGTGGCCCACCGCCGGGCGGCACCAGGCAGGCCGCTAACGGTGCCCGACCGGGTGGTGGGGGCGCGTCCACCGGCCCTGGGCCGGGGCACCGGCCGGCACCGGCGCAGCAGAGCGGCCCGGGGCAGCAGAACGGCCCGGCGTCGCGGTCGGTCGGTCGGCCGGCGACCGCGACGGCTGGCCGACCGGCACCGTCGGCGGGGGGCGGTGTCTGGGCCGACGGGTCGTCCGCCGAGGAGCCGCCGTACGACCCGGACTACGACGGGCCGGTGCGGTCCGGCGCCGCGTCCGGGCCGCCGCGCGGCCCCGTCTACGAGGGCTTCGACCCGGGTGACGAGCCGCTGGACGAGGTGGTGGACGAGCAGACCGCCCGGCAGAGCAGCGAGGAGCAGGCGATGCAGTTGCTGCGTCAGGCGCTCGGCGCGGAGAAGATCGGCGAGATCGATTCGCGGTGACCGAGACCGATTCGCGGTGACCAGGTGTGCGGCTTCCGTGCCGGGCGCTGCTGATCCGGCGGGACGGACTAGGCTGGCCACGGTCCGGCCACACTGATCGAAGGAGCGGTGCCGTGCGCCCCGGTGGACAGCCCAACATGCAGCAGATGCTGAAGCAGGCGCAGAAAATGCAGCAGCAGATGGCGACCGCCCAGGCCGAGCTGGCCGAGGCGGAGGTCACCGGCGCGGCCGGCGGGGGCCTTGTCACGGTGACCCTTTCCGGCGTCGGTGAGATCCGGTCCATCAAGATCGACCCCAAGGCGGTGGACCCGGCGGACGTGGAGACGCTGGAGGATCTGGTGCTGGCCGCGGTCCGTAACGGCAACGACGAGGTCCGCAAGCTGACCGAGGAGAAGATGGGCCCGGTCACGGGCGGCCTCGGCGGTCTCGGGCTACCCGGGTTCTGAGCCGCCGCAGATGTACGAAGGCGCTATCCAGGACCTGATCGACGAGCTGGGCCGGCTGCCCGGCGTGGGGCCGAAGAGCGCCCAGCGGATCGCGTTCCACATTCTCTCCGCCGACCCGGCGGACGTCACCCGGCTGGTAACCGCGCTACGCCGGGTGAAGGACCTGGTCAAGTTCTGCACGGTGTGTTTCAACGTGGCGGAGACCGAGCACTGTCGAATCTGCCGCGACCAGCGGCGCAACGACGACGTGCTGTGTGTGGTCGAGGAGCCGAAGGACGTCGTGGCGATCGAGCGCACCGGTGAGTTCCGGGGACGCTACCACGTGCTCGGTGGGGCGATCAATCCGTTGGAGGGAATCGGCCCGGACAACCTGCGGATCCGGGAGCTGATGCTGCGATTGGGCTCGGGGACGGTCAAAGAGCTGATCCTGGCCACCGACCCGAACACCGAGGGCGAGGCGACCGCGACCTACCTTGCGCTGCTGGTGAAGCCGATGGGGATCGCGGTGTCCCGGTTGGCCAGTGGCCTGCCGGTCGGCGGCGACCTGGAGTACGCCGACGAGATTACCCTGGGCAGGGCGTTCGAAGGCCGGCGCTCGGTCTGACACCGGGCCGGCGAAACACGCGAAACATGTAACAACTTGGTATAGCTCAATTCTGGACATATCTGACCTATCATCGGCGCTGTAAGGTCCGATCGTCGTTGACGGGACAGTTAAGACACGATCCGGTACCAACCGCGTTCCGGCTGGTTTCCGGTCGCGCCGAACGCCGGCTATGGTCTCGCCATCGGTGACCCCCGTCACTACGTTGTCCGTACCCAAAGGACGAGGTGAAGCACCCATGCGTGCACCCAGGCCGAAGGCCGCCATCGCGGCCGTCGCGGTCGCGGCGCTTGCCCTAGCCGGCTGCGCCGAGAGCGAGCGTGACGACTCCGGCGATTCCAGCGATGCCACCCTGGTCTTCGGCGTAGCCGGTGACCCGAAGGTCCTCGACCCCAGCTTCGCCAGCGACGGCGAGTCGCTGCGGGTGGCCCGGCAGATGTTCGAGACCCTGGTCCGTCCCGAGGAGGGCGGTACGGCGATCACACCCGGTCTGGCCGAGAGCTGGACCCCGGACGAGTCCGGCACGGTGTGGACGTTCAAGCTGAAGTCCGGCGTCAAGTTCCACGACGGCACCGACTTCAACGCCGAGGCGGTCTGCGTCAACTTCGACCGCTGGTACAACGCGACCGGCCTGATGCAGAGCCCCGACGTCACCGCCTACTGGCAGGACGTGATGGGCGGCTTCGCCAACAACGAGAGCGAAGACCTGCCGGAAAGCCTGTTCGAGTCGTGCACCGTGGTCGACGACACCACCGTGGACCTGGCCTTCACCCGGGTGTCCAGCAAGATCCCGGCGGCCCTGATGCTGCCGTCGTTCTCCATCCACTCGCCGACGGCGCTGCAGGAGCACAACGCCAGCGACGTGACCGGCAGCGCCGACGACATCTCCTACCCGGCGTACGCGTTGGAGCACCCCACCGGCACCGGGCCGTTCAAGTTCGACAGCTGGGACATCGCCAACAAGACCCTCACCCTGGTCCGCAACGACGACTACACCGGTGAGAAGGCGAAGGTCAAGACGCTGATCTTCCGGACCATCTCCGACGAGAATGCCCGTAAGCAGGAGCTGCGCAACGGCGGCATCCAGGGCTACGACCTGGTCGGCCCGGCCGACGTGCAGCCGCTCAAGGACGACGGCTTCAACGTGCTCACCCGTCCGGCGTTCAACGTTCTCTACCTGGCGATGAACCAGCAGGGCAACCCGGCGCTGGCCGACATCCGGGTCCGGCAGGCGATCGCCCACGCGCTGAACCGTCAGGCGCTGGTCGACTCGAAGATGCCGCCGGGTGCCGAGGTCGCCACCCAGTTCGTCCCGCCGACCGTCGAGGGCTGGAACTCCGGCGTCACCACCTACGACTACGACGTGGCCAAGGCCAAGGAGCTGCTGGCCGACGCCGGCCACTCGGACCTCACGCTGCGGTTCCACTACCCGACCGAGGTCACCCGGCCGTACATGCCGAACCCGAAGGACATCTTCGAGCTGCTCGCCGCCGACCTGCGGGAAGCCGGTATCACCGTCGAACCGATCCCGCTGAAGTGGTCGCCGGACTACCTCAACGCCACCACCTCCGGCAACGCGCACGACCTGCACCTGCTCGGCTGGACCGGTGACTACGGCGACGCGTACAACTTCATCGGCACGTTCTTCGACCGGCCCAAGGACGAGTGGGGCTACGACAACCCGGACCTGTTCGCCAAGTTCGCCGAGGCCGACGGCACCGCGGACATCGAGGCCCGCTACGAGCTTTACAGGGGCATCAACGCCGAGATCATGGAGTTCCTGCCGGGTGTGCCGGTCTCGCACTCCCCGCCGGCGATCGTCTTCGCCGAGGACGTGATCGGGGTGCAGGCCAGCCCGCTCACCGACGAGCGGTTCGCCACCGCCGAGTTCAAGTCCTGAAATCCACGAGTGCACTAGCGAAAATCCACGAGTGAACTAGCGAACGGAACGAGGGCGGGCGTCGGCCGCCACCCGGGCCACCAGTCCGGGTGGCGGCGGCGCCCGCCCACGCGACCCTCCACACCCCCTGCCGAGGCACCGTGTTCCGCTTCATCGTCCGACGACTGCTCCAACTCGTACCCACGCTGTTCGGCCTCTCCTTGCTGCTGTTCATCTGGCTGCACCGACTGCCCGGCGGCCCGGAGTCCGCGATCCTCGGTGAACGCGGCACCCCGGAGATGCGCGCGGCGATCCGTCGCAACCTCGGGCTCGACGAGCCGATCCTGATCCAGTACGGCCGGTTCATGAAGCGGCTGCTGCAGCTCGACCTCGGCACCTCGATCTCCACGAAACGTGAGGTCACCACCGAGTTCCTGCAACGCTTCCCGGGCACCGTCGAGCTGACCGCCGCCGCCATGCTGATCGCGATCGGCGTCGGCATCCCGCTCGGCTACCTGGCCGCCCGCCGCCGCGGGACCCTGCTCGACCACGGATCGGTCGCCGGATCGCTGATCGGCATCTGCGTCCCGGTCTTCTTTCTGGCGTACGTGCTGAAGGCGATCTTCGCGGTGAACCTCGGCTGGTTCCCGTCCAGCGGCCGGCAGGACCCCCGCATCGACGCCACCCGGGTAACCAACTTCTTCGTGCTGGACGGACTGCTGACCCGGGAGTGGGATGCCTCGCTCAACGCGCTGTGGCACCTGGTGCTGCCAGGGTTGGCCCTGGCCAGCATTCCGCTGGCGATCATCGTCCGGATCACCCGGGCCAGCGTGCTGGAGGTGCTCGGCGAGGACTTCGTCCGTACCGCCCAGGCCAAGGGCCTGACCGGCCGGGTGATCCGCCGCCGGCACGTGCTGCGCAACGCGATGCTGCCGGTGGCCACCAGCATCGGCCTGCTCACCGGTGGGCTGCTGTCCGGTGCGGTGCTCACCGAGACCGTGTTCGCCTTCGGCGGCATCGGAGCGTTCGTCGCCGACGCCATCAGCCAGCGGGACTACCCCGTACTGCAGGGCTTCATTTTGATCATCGCGTTGGTCTACGTACTGGTGAACCTGTTGGTCGACATCTCCTACACCTTCATCGACCCGAGAGTGCGGGTCCGGTGAGCGGGCGGTTGACCGGTAGTACGGGGTGGACAGGACTGCGGCGAGCGTGGCCCGCAGCCGCGCGGACGGAGGCGGCCCGATGAGTGACCTACTGAGCCCGGGGCGGAAGAAGGCGAAGCTGGACCGGCTCGCCGAGCTCTCCGCGGCGCACGACGACGAGCGCGGTGTCAGCCTCTGGCAGGAGGCGTTCCGCCGGCTGCGCCGCAACCCGGCGGCGATCGTCGGCACCGTCATCCTCGGCGTCTTCCTGCTGGTCGCCCTGGTCGGCCCGTTCCTGGTGCCGTACGATCCGGCGGCGCAGCTGTGGAAGGACGAGATCCGCGAGGCGCAGGCCTTCTACCCGGGGCCGCGCGCGGCCAACTGGTTCGGCGTGGACCACCTCGGCCGCGACGAGTTCAGCCGGATGATCGTCGGCGCCCGGCAGACCCTGCTGGTCGGCGTCGTCGCCACCATGATCGGGCTGACCGTCGGCACGCTGATCGGTGGCCTCGCCGGCGCCGCCGCCGGCCTCGGCGGGCGGTGGGGCCGCTGGGTGGACACCGTACTGATGCGGATCGTCGACATGCTGCTGGCGCTGCCCAGCCTGCTGCTGGCGATCAGCATCGCGGCGCTGCTCGGGGCCAGCCTGACCACCGTCATGATCGCGGTCGGCATGGTCTCGGTGCCGATCTTCGCCCGGCTGCTGCGCGGCTCGATGCTCGCCCAGTCGAACAGCGACTACGTCCTCGCCGCCACCTCCCTGGGGGTCCGGCGAAGCAAGGTGGCGCTGACCCACATCCTGCCGAACTCACTCGCCCCGGTGATCGTGCAGTCCACGCTCACCCTGGCCACCGCGATCATCGAGGTGGCCGCGCTGTCGTTCCTGGGGCTGGGCAACCCGGACGCGTCGATCCCGGAGTGGGGGGTGATGCTGGCCGACGCGCAGCGCTACCTGGACGCCGCGCCCCGGCTGGCGATCCTGCCCGCGCTGGGCATCATCATCACCGCGTTGGGCTTCACCCTGTTGGGCGAGGCGATGCGCGAAGCCCTCGACCCGAAACTGCGGAAGTGAGCCATGGCGCTGCTCGACGTGGATGAACTGGCGGTCACCTTCGCCCGGCGGGGGCAGCGGACCGTGCACGCGGTCGACGGGGTGTCCTTCTCGGTCGACGCCGGTGAGGTGACCGGGCTGGTCGGCGAGTCCGGCTGCGGCAAGAGCGTCACCTCATTGGCCATCATGGGGTTGCTGCCGGCCGGCAAGGGCGTGCAGGTCCAGGGCAAGGCCGCGTTCGACGGCACCGACCTGCTGCAGCTCGATCCCCGGGCGATGCGGGACGTACGCGGCCGCGACGTGGCGATGATCTTCCAGGATCCGCTCTCCTCGCTGAACCCGGTGGTACCGATCGGTGTGCAGGTCACCGAGGTGCTGGTCCGGCACCGGGGAATGCGCGGCGAGGCCGCCCGGCTCGAGGCCGAGCATCTGCTGGACCGGGTCGGCATTCCGGACCCCACCCGCCGGTTGAAGGAGTACCCGCACCAGCTCTCCGGTGGGATGCGGCAGCGGGCGCTGATCGCGATGGCGGTCGCCTGCCAACCCCGGCTGCTGATCGCCGACGAGCCGACGACCGCGCTGGACGTGACGATCCAGGCGCAGATCCTGGAACTGCTCAAGGACCTGGTCCGCGAGTCCGGCACCGCACTGGTGATGATCACCCACGATCTGGGGGTGGTTGCCGGCATGTGCGACACGATCAACGTGCTGTACGGCGGTCGGGTGGTCGAGACAGCCCGCCGCCGACCCCTGTTCGTGGCGCCGCGCCACCCGTACACGGTGGGCCTGCTCGGCTCGATTCCCCGGCTCGACGCGGGCCACGGCCAGCGACTGCGACCCATCCCCGGCTCGGTCCGGGACCTGCTGCCCTGGCTGGACGGCTGTGCCTTCGCGCCGCGCTGCGCCCGCCAGGTGGACGCCTGCCTCGGCGCCGCGCCGCAGCTGCGCCGGGAGCCGGACGGGCACGCGTTCCGCTGCGTCAACCCGCCCGAGACCGACGACACGGTGGAGGCCGCCCGGTGAATGAGCCACTGGTCGAGGTCCGCGACCTCAAGGTGCACTTTCCGATCACCCGGGGCGTCCTGCTGGACCGGGTCGTCGGGCACGTCCGAGCGGTCGACGGGGTGGACCTGCGGATCGCCCGGGGCGAGACGTACGGCCTGGTGGGCGAGTCAGGCTGCGGCAAGTCGACGCTCGGCCGGGCCATCCTGCAGCTGACCCCGCCGACCGGCGGCGAGGTGGTCTTCGACGGAGTGACGTTGAACCGGCTGCCGGCGGCCAAACTCCGCACCATGCGCCGCCGCTTCCAGATGATCTTCCAGGACCCGATGTCCAGCCTGGACCCCCGGCAGAACGTCGAGTCGATCCTCGTCGAAGGGCTGCAGGCGCACGACATCGGCGCCGACCGCACCGAGCGCCGACGAATTGTCGGCGAAGCGCTCGACGCGGTCGGCCTGCCCCGCTGGGCGCTGTCCCGCTACCCGCACGAGTTCTCCGGTGGCCAACGGCAACGGATCGGCATCGCCCGCGCGCTGGTCCTCGGTCCGGAGCTGATTGTCGCCGACGAACCGGTCTCCGCCCTGGACGTGTCGATCCAGGCCCAGGTGATCAACCTGCTCGACGAGCTGCAGATCGAACGCGGCCTCACCTACCTGGTGATCGCCCACGATCTGGCGGTGGTCCGCCACATCTCGGACACCATCGGGGTGATGTACCTCGGCGCGCTGGTCGAGGAGGCACCCGGGGACCAGCTCTACCGCGAGCCGCTGCACCCGTACACCCGGGCGTTGCTGTCGGCCGTGCCGGTGCCGGACCCGGAGGTGGAGGACCGCCGGGAGCGGATCCTGCTGGCCGGGGACCTGCCGTCGCCGGCGAACCCGCCGGCCGGCTGCCGATTCCACACCCGGTGCCCGTGGGCGCAGCCGACCCGCTGCGCCGACGAGCGGCCCGTGCTGCGCGAGATCGGCCCGTCCCGGGTGGCCTGCCACTGGGCCGAGCAGATCGCCGCCGGGTCGCTGCGCCCACACCGGACGAGTCCGGAAGCGGTCGCCCCCGCCGGTGCCGGCACCGCGCCGGCCACCGTCTCCGCCCCGCACGAACCGCTGCCGTAGCCGTTCGCGCGAGCCGCTGCCGTACGGGTTGTCCGCAGTTTCAGCCGTCCGGGCGGTGCAGCAGGCCGACCGCGATGGCGTGTACGGCGTCCAGGCCGGCCGGGTCGGCCAGGTCGGCCCGGCCGCCGGTCACCACGTACCACTCCGCGGCGTCCTTGTACTGCACGCGGAGGGTGACCTGGCCGGCGGCGAACTCGGTGCGCAGCGTCAACTCGCCGGTGATCACACCGACCTCGTCGGTCATCACCCCGCCCGGCCCGGTGACGATGTCCCGGGTACGGCTCGACTCCACCGGCTCGCCCATGGTCAGCTCCTGTCCTCTCATCGGCCACCCGTACCGCCGTCACCGACCGGTCGGTGTCAACGACCGGTCGCGGTCACGGACAGGTGGTCAGCATGTCAGCCAGCGCCGCCTTCTCCGGCTCGGTGACCGACAGCTCCCAGTAGTGCTTGACCGTGATCCAGTCCTGGGCGTACTGGCACCAGTAGTCCCGGTTCGGTGGCTTCCACTGCGACGGGTCCTGGTCACCCTTTGCCCGGTTGGTCGACGCGGAGACCGCGATCAACTGCGGGCGGTCCAGGTCGTTGGCGAACTCGCGGCGCTGGTCGTCGTCCCACTCGTCGGCACCGGAGCGCCAGGCGTTGGCCAGCGGGACGATGTGGTCGATGTCGAGGTCGCCGGGGTCGGTGAAGGACTCGCCGTCAAACGCGCTGAGCCACTGTCCGCCGACCACGTTGCAGCCGTCCAGCTCGATCGCCGTGCCGTCGCGTTCCAGGACGGTGTCCCGCACGTCGCAGTTGCTGCCGGCGGAGCTCCAGTGCGGGAAGTGGTCCCGGCTGTAGCCCCGCATGTCACCGGCGGACGCCACGGTCAACTGGTCGAGCAGCGCGGACGCCTGATCAGCGGAGCCGTCGCCGGAGCCGTCTGCCGACCCGCCGGGCGGCGTGGCGGTGGGGGAGCCGAGGGTGATGTCGACGGACCCGCAGCCGGCGGTCGCGACGAGCGCCAGGGCGGCGGCTACCGCGACCGCCGCCCGGCGCGGATCGAATCGGATGGTCCAGGGACGCTGTCGAAAAGGGGTTCGCACCTGCTTAGCTTGCGGGTGCCGGGCGGTCAGCGCCAGGCACCCGCCGTTCCGGCGTTTCGCCGGAACCTAAGTGGATCTTGGCTCGGTGCCGCCGGCTCAGCCGGCGCGTCGGCTGCGGTTCACCGCGCTGGTCACTGCCCGCACCGAGGCGATCACGATGTTCGAGTCCAGCCCGACACCCCAGACCGTACGGTCGCCGACCTCGCACTCCACGTACGCCGCCGCCTGCGCGTCGCCGCCAGCGGAAAGCGCGTGCTCGTGGTAGTCCAGCACCCGCACGCTGACGTTCACCGCCTGCAGCGCGTTGACGTATGCGTCGATCGGGCCGTTGCCCGCCGAGTCCAGGGTGTGCCGGACGCCGTCGACCACGACCACCGAGGTCGCTTCCACCTTGCCGTCGACCGTGCTTGTCGCGTACGACTCCAGGGTCACCGCCGGCCCGGTCCGCTGACCGCCGAGGTACTCGTCGGCGAAGATGTCCCACATCCGCTGCGGCTCGATTTCGCCGCCGGAGTCGTCGGTGACGGCCTGCACCACGCCGGAGAACTCGATCTGCAGCCGCCGGGGCAGGTCCAGGTTGTGTTCCTGGCGCATCACGTACGCCACCCCGCCCTTGCCGGACTGCGAGTTGACCCGGATCACCGCCTCGTAGGTGCGCCCCACGTCACGCGGGTCGATCGGCAGGTACGGCACCCCCCAGGAGTGGTCGTCGACCTGGACGCCGGCTGCGTCGGCGTCGGCGGCCAGCGCGTCAAAGCCCTTGTTGATGGCATCCTGGTGGGAGCCGGAGAACGCGGTGTAAACCAGGTCCCCGGCGTACGGGTGCCGCTCGTGCACCGGCAGCTGGTTGCAGTACTCGACGGTCCGCTTGATCTCGTCGATCTGGCTGAAGTCGATCTGTGGGTCGACACCCTGGCTGAACAGGTTCAGCCCCAGAGTTACCAGGTCGACGTTGCCGGTGCGTTCACCGTTGCCGAACAGGCAACCCTCGATCCGGTCCGCGCCGGCCAGCAGACCCAGCTCGGCGGCGGCCACGGCGGTGCCCCGGTCGTTGTGCGGGTGCAGCGACAGCACCACACTCTCCCGCTGTGGCAGCCGCCGGTGCATCCACTCGATCGAGTCGGCGTACACGTTGGGGGTGGCCATCTCGACGGTGGCCGGCAGGTTGATTATCAGCGGCCGGTCCGGGGTCGGCGCGATCACGTCGATGACCGCGCTGCACACCTCCAGCGCGTAGTCCAGCTCGGTGCCGGTGTACGACTCGGGGGAGTACTCGTAGAAGATGTCGGTGTCCGGGGTGTGGATCTCGGCGTACTTCTGGCACAGCCGCGCCCCGGTGGTGGCGATGTCGGTGATCCCGGCCTTGTCCAGGCCGAAGACCACCCGGCGCTGCAGCACCGACGTCGAGTTGTAGAAGTGCACGATGGCCCGCTTCGCGCCGCGCAGCGACTCGAAGGTCCGGTCGATCAGATGCTCCCGGCACTGGGTCAGCACCTGGATCGTGACGTCCTCGGGGATCAGGTCCTGCTCGATCAGCTGCCGGACGAACTCGAAATCGGTCTGGCTGGCCGCCGGGAAGCCGACCTCGATCTCCTTGTAGCCCATCTGCACCAGCAGCTGGAACATCCGGCGTTTGCGGTCCGGCGACATCGGGTCGATCAGCGCCTGGTTGCCGTCACGCAGGTCGACGGCGCACCACCGGGGCGGCTGCTTGATGCGGCGGGTTGGCCACTGCCGGTCGGGTACGTCGACGGCGAACTGCTGGTGGTAGGGCTGATAACGCTGGTACGCCATCCGGCTCGGCTGCTGCCGGGCGATCGGATCGGTGGCGGGCTGGTCGGTGGCGACCCGATCGGTGGTGGGCTGGACGTCGACGGACTGCCGTGCTGGGCCGGCGGTTGGCTGTGCCATGGTGCGATCTCCTGGTCTGGGACGGTCCCGCGCTGTCGCGTCCGCCGGCCGGCGGCGGCACCTCGGTCCGGTCGGCCGGCAGGGCCCGGCGGCGATCCGGTCGCGGTGGCCGCGTCGGTCATGGTGGCCGTTTCGGTCGCGGTGGCCGCGTTGGTACGGCGAAGGGCGGCGGCCCGGTTCGGTCAGCTGGGCGGCGCGCTCGCCCAGGTGCGGCGAACGGTGCCGGAGCGGCTGGACAGCGTGGGCGCGGATGGGGTCAAGGCGGCGCGGGTCAACTCCGCGACGAGGTGCCGGCCTCGGGGGCCTCGTCGCGGCAGCGAAGGAGGAGCGCCTGCCACATGACGGCTCTCACCCTACGTGGTGATCGCGGGTTGGCAAAGCCCGGCCGGAAATCTCAGCCGGTGCCGGTCGTGGATCCGCTGCTCGTCGGCGGGGTGCCGGCACCGTTCGGCGGCACCCCGGTGGTCACCGGGCCCGGCAGCGTGATCGACGGCGGGGCCGCGCCCGGCTGGCCCGCCAACAGCAGCGTCCCGAGCTCCAGCCGTGCGCCGGTGAGGGTGCCGTCCGGGCGGTAGCAGTAGATTCCCACGTCCAGTGGCGGCTGCAACGAGGTGGTGGTCGACTCCACGGAGAAGCAGGTGCCGTCGGCGCCGTCGAGCGGTTCGGTCACCGACACCGCCAGCGGGGCACGCCGGTCGGCCAGCACCGCCCGCCAGTCGGCGAACAGGTGGTGCAGCCGAGGGTCGAGCGCCGGTTCGACCGCCGCGTCCGGGTCGCCCAGCCGGACACAGTACGACGTCACCGGGTTTCCGGCCGACGGCAGCGCACATCGGAACAGGCCATCGTCGTTCTGTGCCATCGCGACGTCGCCCGTGCCGCTCGTGCTGCTCGTACCGCCCGCGCCGCCTGGGGCGCCGCCCGGAATGTCCACCCGCCACCCGCCGTCCTCGGCCAGGGTCACCGCCACCGTCCGGTCCGGCCGACCTGGGGTCTGCAACGTGTAGAACGCTGTCATCCGCAGGTCGCTGGCGGCGGCGGCCGCCGCCGCCAACTGCGCCCGTGGTTCGGCCGGCGGGGTGCTCCCTGGCGCCGACGGCGACTGCTCGCCGGTCGGCGTGCCCTGCGGCGACGTCACCGGATCGGTGGAATCGCAGCCCAGCAGGGACAACGTGACGAACGCCACGCAGGCCAGCGCGGCAGGCGCGTTTCGTGACGCTACGGGACCCCGGGAACGCATCCGCCCATTCTGCGTACCCGCTCGGGTTTTGCGGCCGGGCGGCCCACGGACACGCCGATTTCCGTCGCCGGCCCGCCGACGACCTGCGGCCTTACGGTCCGACGGCGGGCCGTCGGCGTGTCGCGAACCGGGCCGGGCCGAACGACCGGCCGTCCCCGACGGACACGGGCGGTGACCGCACCCGGCCGGATCGTGGGAACGGCTGTCTGCGCGGGCTCCGGACGCCGGTACCCTGATGCCGGCAGGTTGGCAGCAGCTGGAGGGGAGTGGACCGCCGTGGCACTGGTGGTGCAGAAGTACGGCGGGTCCTCGGTCGCCGACGCCGAACGCATCAAGCGGGTCGCCGAGCGGATCGTCGCGGCCCGCAAGTCCGGCGACGACGTCGTGGCGGTCGTCTCCGCGATGGGCGACACCACCGACGAGCTGCTCGACCTCGCCGGGCAGATCAGCCCGCTGCCGCCCGGTCGGGAGCTGGACATGCTGCTCACCTCCGGCGAGCGGATCTCGATGGCGTTGCTCGCCATGGCGATCCACAACCTGGGCTACGAGGCGCGGTCCTACACCGGCTCGCAGGCCGGTGTGCTGACCACCTCGGTGCACGGCCGGGCCCGGATCATCGACGTCACCCCAGGGCGGCTGCAGGGCGCCCTGGATGAGGGCGCAGTGGCGATCGTGGCTGGTTTCCAGGGCGTGTCCCAGGACACCAAGGACATCACCACGCTGGGCCGCGGTGGTTCGGACACCACGGCGGTGGCGCTCGCCGCCGCGCTGCAGGCCGACGTCTGCGAGATCTACACCGACGTCGACGGGGTGTTCACCGCCGACCCCCGGATCGTGCCGAACGCCCGGCACATCAAGCAGATCACCTACGAGGAGATGCTGGAGCTGGCCGCCTGCGGGGCGAAGGTGCTGCACCTGCGCAGCGTCGAGTACGCCCGCCGGGCCGGCCTGCCGATCCACGTCCGCTCGTCGTACTCGACCAACACCGGCACCATGGTGACCGGATCGATGGAGGATCTTTCCGTGGAGCAAGCACTCATCACCGGAGTCGCCCACGACCGGAGCGAGGCGAAGATCACCATCGTCGGCGTTCCCGACGAGCCGGGTGCCGCCGCCCGCATCTTCGAGACGGTGGCCAACGCGGAGACCAACATCGACATGATCGTGCAGAACGTGTCGACCGAGGGCACCGGCCGCACCGACGTCTCCTTCACCCTGCCGAAGGCCGACGGCCCGACCGCGATGGCGGCGCTGGGCAAGGAGCAGGAGCGGATCGCCTTCAAGGGCCTGCTCTACGACGACCACGTCGGCAAGGTGTCGCTGATCGGTGCCGGGATGCGTTCCCACCCGGGCGTGGCCGCCAACTTCTTCGCCGCCCTCGCGGATGCCGGCGTCAACATCGAGATGATCTCCACTTCGGAGATCCGGGTGTCGGTCGTCTGCCGGGACACCGACCTGGATGCGGCGGTACGCGCGGTGCACGCCGCCTTTGACCTCGGCGGTACGGAGGAGGCGGTGGTCTACGCAGGCACCGGCCGGTGAGCCCCGGTGCCTGACGCCAGGGCACGCCAGCTGCCCACCCTCGCGGTGCTCGGTGCGACCGGAGCCGTCGGTGCCGTCATGTGCGAACTGCTCACCTCCCGGGCCAACGTCTGGGGCGAGATCCGGTTGCTGGCCTCATCCCGCTCCGCCGGGCGGCTGGTGCGTTGCCGGGGCGAGGACCTCCCGGTGCACCAGGTCAGCCCGGAAGCCTTCGACGGGGTCGACGTCGTCATGGTGGACGTGCCGGACGACGTGTCCCGGCAGTGGACACCGGTCGCCACCGAACGCGGCGCGACCGTGGTGGACAACTCGGGTGCGTTCCGGATGGACCCCGGCGTACCGCTGGTCGTGCCGGAGATCAACGCCGAGCAGGTACGCCGCCGGCCGCGCCGGATCGTCTCCAACGCCAACTGCACCGTCCTGGCCATGATCGTCGCGATCGCCCCGCTGCACCGCGAGTACGGCCTGCGTGAGCTGGTGCTGGCCAGCTACCAGTCGGTCTCCGGAGCCGGCCGGTTCGGCGTGGACCTGCTGCACAGCCAGCTGACCAGGGCGGCCAGCGACCGCACGCTCGGCTCCCGGCCGGGCGACGTACGTCAGGCGGTCGGCGACGACCTCGGCCCGTTCCCGGCGCCGCTGGCGCTCAACGTGGTGCCGTTCACCGGCGAGCTGGCCGACGCCGGCTGGTCCACCGAGGAGCTGAAACTCCGCGACGAGTCTCGCAAGATCCTCGGCCTGCCGGATCTGAAGGTCTCCTCCACCTGCGTGCGGGTGCCGGTGGTGACCGGGCACTCGGTCGCCGTACACGCGGTCTTCGGCAGTGAGGTGACCGCGGACGGTGCCCGCGAGGTGCTGCGCAACGCGCCCGGGGTGATCGTGGTCGACGACCCGGCGAACGCCGAGTTCCCGATGCCGATCGACGCGGTCGGCACCGAACCGTCCTGGGTCGGCCGGATCCGTCGGTCGATGGACGACCCCCGGGCCATCGACTTCTTCGTCACCGGCGACAACCTGCGCAAGGGTTCCGCGCTGAACACCATCCAGATCGCCGAACTGATCGCCCGGGATCTGTCCGTCAGTCGGTGACCGACGCGCTGACGTGCGGCAGACGCTGCCGCGCTTGGCCTCAGCTGTGACTGAACGCAGTGTTTAGGTTGCAGCAGCCAGCCGAAGTGTGCTCTTCTTGATACAGAACTCTTCTAACGGTGCCTAGGGGAAACCCGAACACCACATCCTAAGGCCGCCTTCGGGCGGCCTTAGCGTTTGAGGGAGAATCTTGCACCTCTGCTACCTCGATGAATTCGGGCGGCTGCGAGCCTCCCAACAGTAGCCTTCTGCCACTCCGAATCGCTCACCAGTCCGGATCACGTCTGTTTCGTCCTGCCTCCCCTGTGCCGTCTACCCGCACTCCTGCGGAGCAGGCTGCGGCTCTGCCCGCCACACCTTGACGGCGCATTCTGACGGTGGCGGGTCGGGGCGGTGCTGCTAGATCCAGAAGATCGTGCATTTGGTCAGGTCTCCGAAGGTATACTTCCATCACGAAGAAGAGCGGCACCGCGCTGATCAAGTTGTTTAGCGAATGAGGGTAGGCGCTGGCCAACGCCACCCAGACGCGCTCGCATGTTCTTCACGGCGGCACGCGCCCGGCCCGACTTGACGCCAGTCATCGCGTCCATGGCCATGTTCCAGTTCGCGGCTGCCTCGCCGAGACGGCCCTGCGCGCACTGCACGTCGCCCAGGTTGGCTAACGTCAGCGTGTGAATACGGCGGTAGACATCTGAGTTTCGAGTCGCAATCGACCGGCGGAGCTGCGTCTCGGCGCCCGACATATCTCCCAGATCCCGCAGGGCCTGTCCAGCTTGACTAGCAAGCGAGGTTTCCGTGAAACCGCTGGTCCGAATCCACGGCGGCTCCTCGTCCGGTGCAGATTCCGCAAGGCGCTTCTCGGCAGCAGAGATCGCCGTGGAGGTGCGTGTACGGTCACCTGTTGCCGCGTGACCCCGCGCCACTAGGATCGCGAACAGAGCAGTGGCGGCCGGGGTGGAGCTTCCCTTCGACCAGCCGAGAGCGGATTCCGCGAGGTTGAGCGCCTGTTGCCCGTGACCGAGGTCAACAGCCTGATGAGCCATAGCACGCAGAGTGAACGCTGCAAGTGCGCGGTCGTCGGCTTCATTCGCGAGCCGCAGTGATTGGACGTAGTACCGCTGAGCTAGGCCGTGCAGGGACGAATCAAATGCTTTCCATCCGGCAAGGTAGGTCATCTCCGCAGCCAGGCTGAACATTGCCCTGCGTTCCGAGTCGGACGAGAACCTGCCGCGCAGATAGTCAGCGACATCTGACGAAAGGTATTGAATGACCGCAAGACGGGCGTGGCCGCCGCCGAACCGCTCGTCAGCTCGGCTGAACACCGCCAGCATGTCTCGCACGGCGTCAATCTCGCTGCGGCCTACCGCGACCCCACCGCCTTGTGCGCGTCGCCCTCGGTCTGCGACCTCCTGCCAGGACTCGAAAGGAACCGCGAGCGCAGCCAGCGAGTACAAGGCTTTGAGCGCGAAAGCTCGTCGCTCCAAGTCGGCCCTCCCGATCGTCACGAGGTTGGTGGCGCAGTCGTCCACCCACCAGTCGAGTCCGCCTAGGTCGGCTTCCAGGCTACCGTCCACGTCGAAGCCAAGGTCGGTCGGTGAGACGAGATGACCGAGTCGACGGCTGACCGCTTCGGCGAGGTAGCGAGGGGTTCGACCACTTGGCCGTACCCCTGCGACCCAGTGGCCGACGTGTGACCGATCGCAGGATCGCAGGTCGTCGTTGTGCTCGCGGGCGATGACTCGAACTGCTGCGGCACAGGCATCGTATGACCACCGGCACGCCTTGATCATTTCCCGCAGTTGCTCGTTGCGTTTCCTCTGCTGCCGTGTCATCCGCAGCCTCCCTGGTCGGACCGGCGTTCAACGCGTTCAACGCGTCCAGTGTCCTCACAGGCTACCGGAGGACGCCGACAATCCGTTTACTACAAACAGGTCCTGCCGCACCGGAGTAGAGCGCGGCGATGATCATTGGATGGCGAACGATTGCGCTTCGCGATTCGAACTACTAATCGGCTCATCCATAGATGCGAGTTGTTGATCAGCGTGGCCTCCCCTGGCTGTTGGCTGAGCGTTTGGTGTCGAGTTCACGAGGAGAAGTCATGGAGCAGCGGAGCAGGCGGGGGCGGGTGGTGCCTCGGCGGGGCGTACTCGTCGAGCCGTGGCAGGTCAGGGCGATGCAGTTCGACACCCGGTGGCGTGGGCTGGACCCGGCGGCGGTGTACGCGTACCTGCGGCAGCTCGCCGACGAGCTGGACCGGCTCACCCGGCAGGCCGCCGTCGACCGGGCCGAGGCCGACTGGCTACGCGAAGGGCTGCGGCAGTGGCGGCAACGCCACGTCGGCTGCCGGTTCAACGACCCGCCCGCCGGTGTCTACCGCTCGGAGCACCAGCGCCAGACCGGCGGCAACGGAGGTCACTGGTGAGCGACGAACCGCGCTGGACGATCCACCTGCCGACCCGGCTCACCGGCATCGAAGCCGCCGCCCGGTTCGCCGCCGCGCTGCGGGACTCGCTCGGCCACCTCGACGTCGTCGACTTCGCCGAAACCACGCTGTCGGCCACCGACCGGCCGTTGCTGCGTACCCGGGTATGGGGTGACCCCGGCCCCGACCCGGCCGGCGGCGATCCGGTCAGCGACCGCACCGCGTCGGCCGATGGCTGACCCCGTCCCCCGCCAGGTTGAGATCGACCACCTGACGGAGCTGGTCGACCGGCACGCACCGCGCGCCGACGGCTGCGCCTGCGGTGACCCGCTCGCCGCCGCCGGCCGCTGCTGGCGCACCGAGGTCGCGCTCAACCGGCTCCACGACCTCGGTGTGCACGTCGCCGCCGCCGACCAGCCGGAGAACGCCGGATGAGCATGCACGTCCCGGTCCGCCCGAGCTGGGTCTGCGCCGGCTGCGGGCATGCCTGGCCGTGCCTGGACAGCCGGCGACAACTCACGATCGAGTACGCCGACGCCCGCGTCTCCCTGTCGGTCTACCTCGCCACCAACCTGATCGAGGCGATGACCGACCTGCCGACCGGGCAAGGCGGCGACCTCTACTGGCGATTTCTCGGCTGGCTGTAGATGTCGATTTTGCGCCCCGGCGACGAACCGATGCACTACGACGACGGCTCACACCGCTGGATCCCGCCCGACCCGGACCACGACCAAGCGGCCTGGGACGACCGGGTACGCGAACACCAGAGTGAGCACCGCAGCCGCCCGGACCCACCCCCGCCCCGCTACCGCCTCATCCGGCGATCCGCCGCCAGGTGAGAAACTCGACTGCACCAGCCAGGGCGCTCAGACACGCAGTTGGACATGCGAAGGGCCGTGTCGTCATCGTCGACACGGCCCTTGACCTGGTCGGGGTGGCCGGATTTGAACCGACGACCTCTTCGTCCCGAACGAAGCGCGCTACCAAACTGCGCCACACCCCGAGGTCCGCTGGGCAATACTAGCCCACCGGCCCGGCAGGGCAAATCCGGTATCCCCGGTGCGCCGCCGACGCCCCCGGGTGGCGCGTCACCGGACGCCGGCTGACCTGCGTCAGCGTGCGATCAGGGTCAGCAGGGTGGCCTCTGGTGGGCAGGCGAACCGGACCGGCGCGGTCGGGTGGGTGCCCAGCCCGGCCGAGACGTGCAGCCACGAGTCGGTGCCCGGCCACCGGTGCAGGCCCTTGGCCATCGACCGGGGCAGATCGCAGTTGGTGACCAGGGCGCCGACGAACGGCATGCAGACCTGCCCGCCGTGGGTGTGTCCGGCGAGCAGCAGGTCGAGCCCGTCGGCGGCCATCTCGTCCAGCACCCGGGGCTCGGGGGAGTGGGTCAGGCCGAGACTCAGGTCGGCCTCCGGCGACGGCCGGCCGGCGACGGCGGCGTAGTCGTCGCGCTCGATGTGCGGGTCGTCGACGCCGGCCGCGTCGATCAGCCGGCCGCCGGCCTTGAACGACGCCCGCCGGTTGTTCAGGTCGTGCCAGCCGGCACCGACCAGCACCTCGCGCAGCTCCTCGAACGGCAGGTCCGGGCCGGGTCGGTAGTCCCGCTCGGGCAGCAGGTAGCCCAGCGGGTTCTTCCACACCGGGCCGGTGTAGTCGTTGGACCCGAAGACGAACGCGCCGGGCAGGTCCAGCAGCGGCTGCAGGGCGCGCAGCGCGCCCGGCACGGCGTCCGGGTCGGCCAGGTTGTCGCCGGTGACCACGACCAGGTCCGGGTCCAGCCCGGCCAGCGCCGCCACCCAGGCCTGTTTGCGCCGCTGGTCGGGCATCATGTGCATGTCGGACAGGTGCAGGATGCGCAGCGGTTCCGCGTCCGGCGCGAGCACCGGCACGTCGAACCGGCGCAGGGTGAACATGTTGCGCTCGATGAGCGAGGCGTACGCCAGGGTGGCGGCGCCGAGTGCTGCGGTGCCGGCGGCGAGCCGGAATACGGTGCGCTTTCGCATGCCGACCAGGGTAGTTTGGCCACTCATGAGCACCGTGAAGGACCGCCTGACTGCTGACATGCGAGCCGCGTTGAAGGCCCGTGACGAGCTGACCACCTCCACCCTGCGGATGGCGCTGGCCGCGATCGGCAACGCCGAGGTCGCCGGCAAGGCCAAGCGGGAGCTCTCCGACGAGGAGGCGTTGGCCGTGCTGACCAAGGAGGCGAAGAAGCGCCGGGAGGCGGCTGCGGCGTTCGCCGAGGCCGGCCGGGCCGACCAGGCCGCCAAGGAGCGGGCCGAGGGCGAGGTGCTGGACCGCTACCTGCCGCGTCAGCTCGACGACGAGGCGTTGGCCGGCATCGTCGCCACCGCGTTGGCCGAGGGTGGGTTCGCCGGCAAGGCCCAGATGGGCCCGGCCATGAAGGCGGCCCAGGCTGCGGTGGCCGGCCAGGCCGAGGGGGGCCGGGTGGCAGCCGAGGTACGCCGTCAGCTCGGACTGTGAGCGTCGGCTGGCGCTGTACGCATGCATGATCCGATGCGCCTCATCTGATACCCGCCCGGCGTGTCGCGTCGAAGAGACGAATCTGATCATGAAGTAGCGAAAGGGGCGGGCACCGATCATCGGTGCCCGCCCCGCCGTTCGTTACCGTCGGTCAGTCGTCCGAGCTACCGGGACGTCCCGGCCCGTTGCCGGGACCGTTGCCCGGACCACCGTCACCGTCACCGTCGCCCGGGCTCGGCTGGGCCCCCTGGCCGTTGCTGACCCGGATGATCACCACGCCGCCCTTGATGGTGCGGCCGCTGGGGCTGGTGCCGGCGGCGGTGCCGGCCGGGCAGGTGGAGTCGACCGCACCGGAACGGTCCACCTCGACCTCGAATCCGGCACCGGACAGTCGGGACCGCGCGTTGTCGATCGACTGGCACTGCACGCCCGGGATGGAGCGCTGCTCGCCGCGGACCAGTTTGCCGCTCGGTGCCTTGAACTGCTGCTTCTCCTTGCCCTTCATCGCGTCCCGCAGCGTCTCGTAGACCGCCGGGTTGACGATGTTGTGCGACATGGTGGCGTTGGTGTCGGCCCAGTCCGGGTCGGCCAGCACCCCGGCGACGGCGAGCTGTTTGGTGGTCACCACCATGGTGGCGGTCTTCTCCGCGTCGGTGGTGCCGGTCTTGCCGGCGACCGGGTGCCCGACGATGCTGCGCACGCCGTTGGCGGTGCGGCCCCGGCACTGCGACGTCGACGAGTTGTCGCCGACCGGGCAGCGCGCCGCGTCGATCGCGGCCCGGGCCACCTCGGTGGAGACCACCTGCTTGCACTGCGGCTGGGCGATGTCCAGGCTGTTGCCGTCCTGGTCGCGGATCTCCTTGACCGGGATCGGCTTGCAGTACTTGCCGTCGGCGGCGAGCGTGGCGTAGGCGTTCGCCATCTCCAGCGGCGTGGTGCTGGACACGCCGAGGGTGAAGGCGCCCCACTGGTTGGCGCCCTCCGGGTCGGCGGCGAACCGGGCGTCGTTGGCAGCCCGGAAGGTGATGCCGAGGCGCTGCGCCACATCGACGGCGGAGGCCGCGCCGACCCGCTCCTGCAACGGCACGAAGTACGTGTTGACCGAGGCGCCGAAGGCGCTCCACATGTTGTGTACGCCGTTCATGCTGGAGCTGGCATTCTTCGGGCAGTACTTGTTGGTGCCCGGGCAGGCGGCCGGGCTGCCCTGTTCGACGATGTACTTCGACTCGTACGGGCTCTTCGCGTTGATCGTGTACTCCAGCGGGTAGCCCTTCTCCAGGGCCGCGACCAGCGGGAAGATCTTGAACGTCGAGCCGAACTGGTAGCCGGTGATGTCACCGCCGCCGGTGAGCAGCGGGTTCGTGGTGTTGGGGTAGGTGCCCCGGATGCCCTTGTCGGCCTTCTTCGGGTCACTGGAGAGCTTGTTCTTCGGGTTGTCCGGGTCGTCGAGCTTGTAGTTGCGGTTGACCGCCATGCCGCGGACGTACCCGGTGCCCGGCTCGACCGCCGCCACCATCAGCGCGTGCTTGCTGCCGGTCTTCAGCGCGTCCTCGACGGCGTTCTTCGCCGCGTCCTGCGTCTGCAGGTCGAGGCTGGTGACGATGTGGTAGCCACCGCTCTTGAGCCGCCGTTCCCGGTCGTAGCTGGTGGCGCCGAACGTCTCCTGCTCCATCCACCAGCGGTAGAAGAAGTCGCAGAAGAAGCCCCAGTGGTTCTTGTTGGCGGCGACGCAGCCGTTCGGCGCGCGCTTGCCGTTGACGACCAGCTCGACGGCCTTGGCCTCGTCGGCTTCCTCCTGGGTGATCGCCCCGGTCTTCACCATGTTGTCGATGACGTAGTTGCGTCGGTCGACGGCCTGTGGGTAGCCACCCGGCGTGGTCGGGTCGAACGCCGTCGGGGCCTTCACCAGGCCGGCGAGCATGGCGGCCTCGTCGATGGTGAGGTCCGCCGGCTGCTTGCTGAAGTAGACCTGGCTGGCCGCGAAGACGCCGTACGCGCCGTTGCCGAACGGGGCGATGTTGAGGTAGCGCTCCAGCACCTCGTCCTTGGTCATCTCCTTGGTGAGCTGCATCGCGTACTTCATCTCGCGCAGCTTCCGGGCGTTGGTGTCCTCGGTGGCGGCGATCACGTCCTCAGGGTGGGTCGCCGAGTAGGCGATGGCCAGCCGGACGTACTGCATGGTCAGCGTCGAGGCGCCCTGAGTGGTCTCGCCGGCACCCTGGTTGGCGACGAAGGCCCGCGCGACGCCCTTGACGTCGACCCCGTTGTGCTCGTAGAAGTTGTGGTCCTCGGCCGCGATGATCGCCGCCCGCATGATCGGCGCGACGTCCTTGAGCGGGACGTCGCGGCGGTTCTCGTCGTACATCGCGGCGAGCGTGGTCTTGCCGTCGGCGGCGTACAGGTAGCTGATCTGCGGCGCCCGCTTGACGGTCAGCTCGCTGGGCAGCTTGTCGAAGGTCTCCGCGCCTGCCTTGGCTGCCAGGCCCGACATCGCCACCGCGGGGAACGCGGCAGCGGCGACCACCACGCCGGCCAGCAGCCCGCAGATCAGCAGCGATGCGGCGTTGGTCAGTGGGTTGTGGTCTCGCTTCCGCATCAAGGTCACCCAGTCAGGGTACGTGAGGGACTTAAGAGGTCGCCGTGTGGCGCACCTGTGCATTTCCTGCCGGCTCCGGCCTCGTTGTGCTAAACGCAGAGACCCGTCCGCCGGTTGTGGTCTCCGTCGCCTACTTCTCCCCCGGGAGGTGTGGGAGGCGGGTTTCCCCGTTTCCGCCTCGGGTATCTCTGCCCGGCAGAGCGCCCGACAAGTGCGTTGTGTCCGGATAGGTGGATTTCGTCGATAACGTTGCGCAATCATCCGACTACAGATCATGATGGTCCGGCGAGGATCGCACGGCGGCGTGCTGCGGGGGAAAGCAGCGTCTGCCGCCCGGCTTGCCGACTGACTCCACCGGTTGCAAGCGGAAATTGCTAGGGGGGACGTGGAACGATGGGCATGATCGCTGATTGGCCCAGCCTGGCGGCGTGCCAGAGCGGAGACCCGGACGCGTTGTTCGTGCAGGGCGCTGAGCAGAACGTGGCCAAGCGCATCTGCCGGGGCTGCCCGGTCCGGTACGAGTGCCTGGCCGACGCACTCGACAACCGGATCGAATTCGGGGTCTGGGGCGGCATGACCGAACGGGAACGGCGGGCCCTGCTGCGCCGGCACCCGCAGGTGGCGAGCTGGCGCAAGATGTTCGAAGCAGCCATGCGGGACCGCGAAAAGGTGCTCGTCGCCACCAAGTGATCCGCTGAACCGGGAGCTGTGCGCGCGACCAGAGGGAGCCGCGCAGGATCAGGCTCAGCCGGCGACCGTGTGGCCGATCGTCCGTAGCCCGTCGACGTCGTGCACGTCGGCGGGCTGCGCGCGGACGGTCGCCACCGGCACCTGCGGGAACGCGTCGGTGAACATCGCCGCCACCCGGTGCTCCCGCGCCGACTGCTGTGCCACCGCGGCGTGCACCCGCAGCACCTCCGCCGTCGCCGGATGCCCGCCGTCGCGGTCCAGCTCCCGCGCGGCGGTCAGGCTCCGCTCGGCGGACAACCCGGGGACGGCCGGTTCGTGCACCCGATTGAGTACCAGCCCGGCGAGCGGCATCCGCTCCGCGCCGAGCCGACCGGCGAAGTACGCCGCCTCCCGTACCGCATCCGGCTCCGGTGCCGCGACCAGCAGAAACGCCGTCTCGTCGGCCTGCAGGACCCGGTACGTCTGCTCGGCCCGCTGCCGGAAGCCGCCGAACATCGAGTCCAGCGCCGCCACGAAACCGGACAGGTCACTGAGCAACTGGGCGCCGAGGATCTTCTGTACCGCCCGGGAGAACACCCCGAACGACGCGGTCACCAGGCTGAACATACTTCGACCACCGGCGCGGGCCGGCGCCAGCAGCAGTCGGAGCATCCGGCCGTCCAGAAAGCGCGCCAACCGGGCCGGCGCGTCCAGGAAATCCAGCGCGGACCGCGACGGCGGCGTGTCGACCACGATCAGATCCCACTCGCCACCGGCGTGCAGCTGGCCCAGCTTCTCCATCGCCATGTACTCCTGCGTGCCAGCGAAGGTCGAGCTCATGGCCTGGTAGAACGGGTTCGCGAAGATCTCGGCGGCCTTGTCCGTGTCGGTGTGCGCGAGCACCACCTCGTCGAAGGTGCGCTTCATGTCCAGCATCATGGCGTGCAACTCGCCGCCGCTGACCTCCGCCTCGATGCCCTTGACCTGCCGGGGAGTGTTGTCCAGCTCGGTCAGGCCCAGTGACTGCGCCAGCCGGCGGGCCGGGTCGATGGTGAGCACCACGGTGCGCCGGCCGTGCCGCTCGGCGGCGCGCAGCGCCAGGGCCGCCGCGGTTGTCGTCTTGCCCACCCCACCAGCACCGCAGCAGACCACGATCCGTACGCCCGGATCCGCCAGGATCCGGTCGACGTCCAGCGGTGGCGCTGCGTGATCAGGAGGCACCTGTCGAGCGTATCGGGGTCGGCCCAGGATTCGCCGATCAAGTCGCTGTGAGGTCGCTTCCAGCGGCTGACCCGGTGCCGGTCAGCAACGCTGCGGCCAGCGTGTCCAGGCCCTCGCGGGTGACCCCGTCCGGCAGCAGCGGCAGCCGGACGATCGGCCGGCCCAACTCGACCAGGTCGGTCAGCAGCGAGTCCTCCAGCGTGCGGCGGGTGAGGTGCTCCTGTGCCTCGGCCCGCAGGCCGGTCACCGTCTCCCGGTCGGTCGGCAGCCCGGCTGCGGCCAGCCCGCGCCGAAGCTGCGTCTGGCCGACCGGCCCGTTGGCGAGCAACGGCGGCCGGGCCGAGTTGACGATCACGTTGCCCACCGGGATGCCCAGCGCGGTCAGGTCGGCGACCGCGTCGAGGGTCTCCTGCACCGGCATCTCCTCCAGCAGGGTCACCACGTGCACCGCGGTGATCGGTGAGCGCAGCAGTACCGCGACGCCCTCGCTCTGGGTCTTGATCGGGCCGACCTTTGCCAGCCGGGCAGCCTCGGCGGTCACGTTCAGGAACCGGCCGATTCGCCCGGTGGGCGGTGCGTCGAGCACCACCGCGTCGTAGACCCGCCGCCGGTCCACCATCCTGGTGGTGGCCTCCTTCACCTTGCCGGTGAGCAGGACGTCGCGTAGCCCGGGAGCGATGGTGGTGGCGAAGTCGATGGCGCCCAGGCGCCGCAGCGCCCGCCCGGCCGCGCCCAGCTTGTAGAACATGTCGAGGTACTCCAGCAGCGCCTCCTCCGGGTCCACCGCCAGGGCGCGGACCTCGCCTCCGGCGGCCGAGGCGGTGATCCGGCGCTCCTGGTACGGCAGCGGCCCGATGCCGAACAGCTGTGCGATGCCCTGGCGGCCCTCCACCTCGGCGAGCAGGGTGCGCTTGCCCGAGCCGGCCAGGGCGAGCGCCAACGCGGCGGCGACACTGGTCTTGCCGGTCCCGCCCTTGCCGGTCACCACATGCAACCGGGACGGCCAGCCGGGTACGGCGGCGACAGGTGACTGCTCGGTGACCCCCACGTCCAACCAGACTAGTGCGCGGCGCGGCTCAGTTGACGTCGCAGACGAACCAGCCGGACTTCTGCACCACCACGAAGCTGAGATCCTGCTCCGCGCTGCGCTCGTCCTCGGTGACCATGCGCACGGTGACCGAGACGACTGCCCGATCTTCGTCCTGCTCATCGACGGTCGGCACGTTCCACTCGAACTGCGGGTTGCGGTACGTCGACGAGTAGCCCTCGATCTCCTCCACCTTCTCAATCAGCGCGGACTCGTCCCGGGCCTCCCGGCAGACCAGGTCGGCTGCGGCCGTGACGTCCCGGTCGGTGTACACGGCGTGGAGGAAATCGTCCACGGCGGCGACCGGTTCGGCCGCGCCGCTACCCGTCTCCAAGTTGTTGATCACCAGGAATGCCGCGATGCCGCCACCACCGCAGAGCAGCAGTACGACACCGAGCACCACCGAGGTGATCAGCAGGCCGCGTCGGCGGCCGGCGGCGGCCGCGGCGGTCTGACCCGGCGGCGGCGGACTCGGCGGGCCACCCGGTGCCGCCGCGAACGGCGCAGCGGTGGGACGCTGCCAGGGCGGCGGCGGGATCGACTGCCCCGGCACTGTCGGCTGCGCCTCGGTCGGCTGTGCGTCCGGCGCCGGTGGCTGTGCGTCCGGCGCTGGTGGCTGTGCGTCCGGTGGCTGTGCCTCGCCACTGGGCGGTTGCGTCATCCTCATCCCCAGGTTCAGGTCTCGTCGTGGGCGGACCGTAGCCGCCACCAGACGATCAGGGTATCTGGCCGATGCACCCGGATCACCGTCCCGGCCGTTGGCCGTAGGCTGTGGCGGTTGCCGAATCAGAGCTAGGAGCCGTAACGCGATGCAGAAGTGGGAGTACGTAACCGTGCCGCTGCTGGTGCATGCCACCAAGCAGATCCTCGACAACTGGGGCGAGGACGGCTGGGAACTGGTCACCGTGATTCCCGGCCCCAACCCGGACCAGCTGGTGGCGTACCTGAAGCGGCCGAAGTCGTGACCGGCGGCCCGCACGCCCGCCTCACCGAACTGGGGCTGAGCCTGCCGACCGTGGTTCCGCCGGTGGCCGCCTACGTTCCGGCGGTCCGCTCCGGTCAGCAGGTCTACGTCTCCGGCCAGCTGCCGATGGCCGACGGAGCGCTGCTCGCCGTCGGCAAGGTCGGCGCCGAGGTCACCCCCGAACAGGGCAGGGAACTTGCCGCTCGGTGTGCGCTGAACGCGCTCGCCGCGATCGACGCCCTGGTCGGTCTCGACGCCGTGACCCGGATCGTCAAGGTCACCGGGTTCGTCGCCTCGGCCGCCGGGTTCACCGGCCAGCCCGCCGTGATCAACGGTGCATCCGAGCTGTTCGGCGAGGTCTTCGGCGATGCCGGCCGGCACGCCCGCAGCGCCGTCGGGGTGGCCGAGCTTCCGCTCGGCGCGCCGGTCGAGGTGGAGGTCGTCGTCGAGGTCTCCTGACCCGGTCCGCGCCGGCCGAGCGCCGGCCGGCACCCGAGCGGGTTGAAGAAGTCTCGGCGAAGTCACCGCGCGGCCGTACCATCGCAGCCATGACCGCGCACGTCACCACCCCTGCCGCGGCCCTGGCCAGTGATCTGCCGGGCTGGGCGACCCTGGTGCGGGCACCCAACCCCGGGCCGATGACGCTGGACGGCACCAACACCTGGGTGCTGCGTCGGCCGGGTGAGCGGTACGGCGTTCTCGTCGACCCGGGTCCGGCCGACGCCGGCCACCTCGACCGGCTGGCGGCGCACGGCCCGTACTCGATGATCCTGGTGACTCACGGGCACCCGGACCACGTCGAGGCGGTGCCGGCGGCCGCCGAGCGGTTCCGGGCCCCGGTACGCGGTCCGGCGGCCGACGAACGGGGCGAAGCCGCCGACCGCGACGGGGAAGCCCTCGACCGGCGGGCGGCGGAGGCGACCCGGCTCGGCGACGGGACCGTGCTGGACGTCGCCGGGCTGACCGTCACCGTGCTGGCCACCCCCGGCCACACCGCCGACTCGGCCTGCTTCCTGGTCGCCGGGCCGGACGGGCGGGAGGCCATGCTGACCGGTGACACCATCCTCGGCCGGGGCACCACCGTGGTCGCCTGGCCCGACGGCGACCTCGGCGACTACCTGGCCAGCCTGCGGCGACTCGCGGCGTACGACCAGGTCACGGCGCTGCCGGGGCACGGCCCGGCGCTGACCGACTGCGCCGCCGCCGCCCGGTTCTACCTGGCCCACCGGCAGGCCCGGCTGGACCAGGTCCGCCAGGTGGTGGCCCGGGGCGTGACCGAACCGGCGGCCGTTGTCGCCGAGGTGTACGCCACCGTCGACCGGGCACTGTGGCCGGCCGCCGAGTGGTCGGTCCGGGCACAGCTCGCCTACCTGGACGCCTTGACCTACAGCGTGGCCGGTGACCGGGAATCGACACCGGGGTGGACCGGGTTGGACCGCCAGTGACCTGCCCGGTGTGCGGAACCGTCGCGGTACCCGGCGCGCGGTTCTGCCACAACTGTGGCGGTGCGCTGCCGGCCGCTGCCTTCCTACCGGCTGCCGAACGCCGGGTGGTCACCGTGCTCTTCGGCGATTTATCCGACTTTACCTCCTGGTCGGAGGATCTCGACCCGGAACGGGTCGGTGCCGTCACCGACCGGGTGCTCGCCGCCCTGGCCGGGGCGGTCAAGACGTTCGGCGGGCACGTCGACAAGCTGACCGGTGACGGGATCATGGCGGTCTTCGGCGCCCCGGTCGCCCACGAGGACGACGCCGAGCGTGCGGTACGGGCCGCGCTCAGCATGCAGCGGGCGGTGCGGCGGGTGCTCGACGACGAGCGGGGCGGCGGCGCCCCGCTCGGCCTGCGGGTCGGCCTGAACACCGGTGACGTGGTCGCCGGCATTCAGGCGGCCATCGAGTACACGGTGATCGGCGACACGGTCAACACCGCCGCGCGGCTCGCCGACGCGGCGGCGGTCGGCGCGGTGTACGCCGGCGCCGGCACCGTGACCGGCACCCGGCACGTCGCCGCCTGGCGGGAGCTGCGCCTGCTGCGGCTGAAGGGCAAACGCGCCCCGGTCGAGGCGTACGAGCTGCTCGGTCTGCACGACGCACCGGGCACCCGGTCGGGCATCGGCGACCAGGCCCCGTTCGTCGGGCGGGAGGCCGAGATCGGCCGGCTGGCCGGCCGGCTCACCGAGGTGATCGACCACGGCGACCCTCGGGTGCTGGTGCTCACCGCGGAGGCCGGCATCGGCAAGTCCCGGTTCGCCGTCGAGGTCGAGCGGTACGCCGCCGGTTACGACGTCGGCACCGGACGGTACGCGGCACCCACCGGCGCGCGGGCGCTCTCGGTCCGCTGCGCCGCCTTCGGTGAGCGGCGTCGGCTGGCCCCACTGGCCGACCTGGTGCGGATCGCGGCCGGCCTGCCCCGGGACAGCTCCACCGCGGTCACCCGCCCGGTGGTCGAGGAGCGGCTGCGCCGTCTCGGGCAACGATTGGCCCGGGTCCGTCCGGAGCCGCCGCCGCTCTCCGTCGACCTGCTGCTGACTCTGCTCGGGTACGCGGATCCACCGGCCGCCGCGCACCCGTCGTCGGGCCCGGCCGACCTGACCACGGACGCTCCGGTGCTCGACGCCGAGGCGATCCCGAGCGCGGTGGCCGACCTGCTCAGCGCCCTGGCCCGGGAGGCGCCGCTGCTGATCGTGGTCGACGACCTGCACGACGCTCTGCCGGACACCGTCGAGGTGCTCGGCGAGACGTTGTCCCGGCTCACCGGTCCGGTACTGGTGCTGCTGCTAGGCCGACCCGAGCTGGTGCGTACCGCCGGGGTGCTGACCGGGGTGGCCGACGCCGAGGTGCACCCATTGCCGCCGCTGCGCGGGTCCGACGCGGCCCGGCTACTCACCTCGTACCTGGGCGGTGGGCGGCTGCCGCAACCCGACGTGGACCGGCTGCTGGCCACCGCCCAGGGCAACCCGTTCTACCTGGCCGAGCTGGTCACCCTGCTGATCGAGCGGGGCGCGCTGACCCGGACCGGTCCGTCGGCCGACGCCGACGCCGCTGGCGGCGACAGCGCGGACTGGCGGCTGGCACCCGGGTCGCTGAGCAGCCGGCTGCTCTCCCGGGACCTGGCCGCAGTGCTGGCCGCCCGGATCGACGCGTTGCCGGCCGACGCCCGGTCGGTGCTGCGTGACGCTGCGGTGGTCGGCGACGTGGTGCCGGACGGCACCTTGGAGTCGTTGCGGGACCGGCGGGACGGCCGGCCGGCGGCGGTGGTGGCGGTCGAGCTCGACCGGGCAGTCGAGGAGTTGCTGCAGCGACGCATGCTGCACCGCACCCGGGTCGGTTTCGCCTTCCCGACCCCGCTGATGCGGGAGGCCGCCTATGCCGGGATCGGCAAGGCCGACCTGGCGGAACGGCACGCGTGTCTGGCCCGGTGGGCGGCCGGGGCCGACGCGCCAGCGGCGGTCGGCACCGGCCCGGCGAGCGGTGGGCCGGGCGGGATGAGTCCGGCGCTGCGGGACGTGTTCGTCGCCGATCACGTCGAACGGGCCGTCGGCCTGGCCGAGGCGGTCGGGCTGCGCCCGGACTCGGCGGCCCGCGCCGTCGGGCCGCTGGGAGTCGCGGCGCTGGGCCGGGCGGCCCGCCGGGCGATCGCGGTCGGTGAACCGGAGTTGGCCGTGGAGTACGCCGAGCGGGCGTCCGCGCTCGGCGGGGACATGGTGCCGAAGGCCGACCGGCTGGTCTACGCCCGCGCGCTGCTGCAGACCGGGCGGCCGGCCGAGGCGTTGGCCACCGCCGAGAAGGTGCTCGCCAACGCCGGTGAGGATGCCGCAGCCCGGGCCGGTGCCCTGCTGGTGTCCGGTCGGGCCCACCGGGCGGTGGGCGACGCCGCCCGTGCGGTGGCGGTGTGGCGTGAGGCGTTGCGGGTGGCCACCGACGTAGGGCTGCCCGCCGAGCGGGCGGAGGCGATGCGCCGACTCGGGATGGCCGACTTCCTGGCCGGCCGGCTCAGCCGGGCGAGCAGCCGGTTCGCTGCGGCGTACCAGGTGAACCTGGCAGCTGGCGACCGGCGTGGGCAGGCCTGGTCGTTGCAGAGCCTGGCGTGGGTGACCACGATGCGCGGCGACTTCGCCGGCGCCGACGCGGTGCTGAACCGGGCGGCGCGGCTGTTCGTCGAGCTGGACGACCCGGTGGGGCGGGCCTGGCTGCGGGGCACCACCGCGTTCGCCCGGCTGCTCTCCGGCCGGTTGGCCGACGCCCGCCGGTTGGCCCGGGTTTTCCTGCCGTTCGGCGAGCGGGTGGGGGAGGCGTGGGCGGTCGGCACGCTGCGGGCGGTCGAGGCGTTCGCCGCGGCCGAGTTGGGTGAGTTGGCCGAGGCGGACCAGTCGGCGCGGCGCGCGTACCGGGATTTCGACAGCGCGGCCGACGACTGGGGTCGGGGCTTCGCGTTGCTGGCGCGGGGGGTGGTCGCGCGCGGGCTCGGCCAGTGGGAACACGCCGCCGATCTGCTCTCCGACGCGCTGGCCCAGGGCGAACGGATAGATCACCCGTTGCTGATCGGGATGGCCGGAACGCTGCGCGGCTTCGTCGCCCTGGAGTGCGGTGACGTGGCCGGTGCCGAGCGGTTGGCGCAGTCGGTGCTGACGTCGGTCGAGCCGCATGACCCGTTGGCCGCCGTCCAGGTGGCGCCACGGGTGCTGCTCGCCTCGGCGCGGCTGGCGGCGGGTGACCCACCGACCGCGGTCGGGCTGCTGGCACCGGTCGCGACCGCGATGGACAGCCCGGCGGTGTTGTTCTCCCGGCGTCAGACGTTGGCCCGGTACGCGGCGGCGCTGCTCGCCGACGGGCAGCCGGAGCCGGCGCTGCACTGGGCCCGGCGGGCGTTGGACTCGCCAGCGGAGGACGTCCGCAGCCAGGTCGTCGGGTTCGGTGTGCTGGCCTCCGCGCTCGCCGCCAACGGCGAGCAGGTCGCGGCACGGCAGGCAGCTGACCGGGCGGTCAGTCTCGCGTACGGCACCGAGCAGGTCAGCGAACGGGCCGCAGCCGACGCGATAAGGTCTACTGTGGATGACAGTGGCCTGGTCGGCGGGGTGGATCATGGCGGACCCGGGGATGCCGGCCGGGCGGCGCGCTCGCTAGCCTGACCCCACTGTGCTCCACCGTGGGCGTACTGTGGCCGGAGGAAACCCGATGAAGCTGCCCCGTTCGGTATCCGGGTGGACCGTCGCCGTGTTCGGGGCGATGGCCCTGCTGCTGGGCGCGGTCGGCCTGGCTCAGCCCGATGTCCTGCTCGTACTGCTCGGCTTCGACACACTGCCCACCGGGGAGCGGGCGGCCGGCGACTACACCCGTACGTTCATGGCAGCGTCGTCGATGGCCTCGTTCAACATGGGCGTCTACTACCTGCTGGCGGCGGTCACCGACTGGCGGCCGTTCTTTCTGTTCTCGGTGATCTTTCGGCTGGTCACCACGGTGGTGTTCACCGTGGTCGTGGTAGCCGAGGTGGCTCCGGTGCGGTTCGTCGGGGTGGCGGCCTGGGAAGGGCTGGGCGCGGTGGTGACCGGAGTGGCGTTGCTGACCGAACGTCGCCGCCGGGTGGGCGTACTGTCGCCCGGCACCGGCCGGTCGGCTGGCGACGGCTGACCCGGGCCCGGGGTCGCCCCGGCTGTCCGGAGTCTTGGGTACCGTTTACCGTGTGAACGACAGACTGCCGAGCGCGCTGCCGTTCCCCACAGTGCCTGGACTGTCAGATTTGTCGGTCTTTGCCAGAGGCGGCTACGCTACCGTCTACCGTGCGGTCCAGGAGTCGGTCGGCCGGGAGGTCGCCGTCAAGGTGGAGAACCGGGCTCTGGACAACGAGCGGGACCAGCGCCGGTTCATGCGGGAGGCGCGTGCCGCCGGGCGGATGTCGTCGCATCCGCACGTGGTGGACCTCTTCGACGTCGGCGTCACCGGGGATCTCCATCCGTACCTGATCATGGAGATGTGCGACGGCTCGTACGCCGACCGGATGCGCACCTCCCCGCTGGACGCCTTCGAGGCCCGTGACGTCGGGGTCAAGATCGCTGACGCGCTCGCCGACGCCCACCATCTCGGCGTCCTGCACCGCGACGTCAAACCGGCCAACATCCTCTACTCCCGGTTCAATGAGCCGGCCCTGGCCGACTTCGGCCTGGCCGTGCTGGTCGAGCACCGCGATGCCTCGGTCACCCTGGAGGTGCTGACCCCGGCGTACGCGCCACCCGAGTCGTTCCAGCACCGTCCGCCGTCGGCCGCCGCCGACGTCTACGCGCTCTGCGCCACCCTGTACGCCATCATGCGCGGCAAGCCGCCCCGCTGGGACGACGAGCGCAACCCGAGCCTGGTGGCTCTCCTGGAGATGTTCGACCGGCCGCTGCCGGACCTGCCCGGGGTCAACCCGGCGCTCACCGACGTACTGCGCCAGGGAATGGCGAACGATCCCGCCGCCCGACCTCCGGCGGTCGTGCTGCGGGACATGCTGGCGGCGGTGCCGCTCGGTCAGCACTGGAGCCCGGCCGCCCCGCACCGGCCGCCGTTCTCGATCGCCCCGGTCTCCGGCGGGCCACCGACCGGGTCGAGTAGCTGGGCCGACCCGACGACCCCGGTGCCGTCCCGGCCGGAGCGCAACGCGTCCTGGAGCGTCCCGGTGCCGCCCCCGCCGGAGCCGGGTCAGGTGCCCGGGCAACGCCCCGGCCCGCCGCCGTCGGCTGCCGATCCGCCCGACCCGCCGGTCGGCCGACCGGGTACCTCGCCCGACAACGCCGTCCGTTCCTGGCTGCGGACCCTTGCCGGCGGGCTCGGCCTGCTGGTACTGCTCGCGATGACCAGCCTGGGTACCTGGATCGTGGCCAAGGGCTCCGGTCCCAGCACGTTTCCCCCGATCACCGGAGCCGACCAGCGGACGACCGGTGCGGTGGCCAGTGAGAGCCCTGCCAGCGACCCCACCGGCGGCGGTCCGGCGGGCGCGGCGCTGCCGAACTGCCACCTGACGCTGCGACCGGAGCTGCGCTGTCCGGACGATCTCGAATGCTTCAACGGCCGGGTGTCGAACTCTCCGCGTACCCTGACCGCGACCGCCTGCACCGGCCGGCACACCTGGGAGACGTTCGCGGTCGGTGAGCTGCCGACCCGGTTGCGGGCTGCCGACCATGCCGCGATCCGGTCCGACCCGGCCGTCGTCGAGGCCTGCGGGGCGGAGAGCTTCCGGCTGTTCACCCTGCGGATGGACGCCAACGACTGGCAGTACACGGTGCTGCTGCCGGAACCGGCGGACCTCGCCGCCGGTGACCACCAGTACCGGTGCCTGGCGGGCAAGGGGCCCGGTCAACTGTTCGGTCCGACCCTGGCCGCCCGGTAACTGGCATTTGGCGCAAGTCTCGGCTGTCCGACTACCCGGGTGGTTAGCCTGACCTGGCAGTTGCGCAACCGCCGAGCGGCCGAGGTGACCGATGGAGCAGCCGGAAACGGGGCGGCCGTCCCGGCTCAGCCGGAGTCGACGACGATCGTCGCGGCGCTGGAGCAGGTTCGGCCGCACGAGTTCACCGTCCGTCGGTACGCCGACCGCGACGCGGCGGTGCAGGCCATCCGACACCGCGAGGTGTACGGCGCCGTAGTGCTGAACCCGGCCGGGCAGACCACGGCCGCCCGGCTACCGGTCACCGACGTCGTACCGCTCTCCCCGCACGACGAACGGGGTGCCGGGCTCAGCGCGTTCTTCTTTCCGCTGCTGCTCGGCGGTCTGAAAGGTGGCATCTTCATCGCGATCGGCATCCAGGGCACCGCCCGCCGGCTGCTCACCCTGGCGGTCTTCGCCATGATCGCCGGTACGGCGGTCGCGGTGGTCGGCCAGTACGCGTTCCGGATCCTGAGCGGATCCTTTCCGCTCAACGCGGCCGCGAGCGGGTTGACCGTGGCAGCCATCGCGGCAACGGTGATCGGCCTGCGCAACCTGTTCGGGCTGCACGGCGTCGGCGTCGGCACCGTGTTGATCATGCTGGTCGGCAGTCCGATCTCCGCCGCCACGCTGCCGGTCGAATTCCTGCCCCGGCCGTGGGGCGCCATCGGCCAGTTCTTTCCGCCCGGGGCGTCCGTCTCGTTGATCCGCTGCATCTCGTACTTCCCGGAAGCGCCGACCCTGCCGCAGTGGTTCGTGCTCTGCGGCTGGACGTTGGTCGGCTGCCTGCTCGCGCTGCTGACCCGCAACCGGCCGTCGGCCCGGACCCGGTCGACCACCCCGCCGAGCACGAAGATCGCCTGAACCGACCGGCACGAAGATCGCCTGATCTCGCGTGGCGCAACTCGACGGGGTCAGATCTTGCCGGCAGCCACTACTCTAGACAAAGCCGGCAATGTGGACGGCTGTCCGAGACGTAACCGATCCTGACTGTCGCAGTCGCGAGGTTGCCATGGCTGACAAATCCACCAGGTTCCGCACATACATCAACCACCGCACCCGGCAGATGATGACCACAATAGCCGTTGCTTCGACCCTGGTCCTGGTCGCTCTCGTCGCGTGCGAGGACAACCAGCCGCCGGACCGGCCAACTGTGCGGGATCTCCGGGAGGCCTCGACCATCAGCGAGCGGACCGAGTTGCATATCGGCGTCAATGTCGACATCCCGCTTATGTCCTACCGGCGAAACAACGCGTACCACGGCTTCGACATCGAGATTGCCCGCTACATCGCCGACTCCCTCGGCTTCGGCGACCAGAGCATCAGGTGGGTGCCACTGGACACCGAGGACCGAATCGAAAAGTTGCGCAGCGGCGAGGTCGACATCGTGGTGGCCAGCTTCTCCATCACCGAGGAACGTGAGAAGCGGGTCGGGTTCGCCGGCCCGTACCTGATCACCACACCTGAGGTGCTCGTCGCCACCGAGTACATCAACGAGATCACCACGATCACCGATCTGAACAGTGCGGAGTACACCGTCTGCGTCGCTGGCGGCTCCACCACCGAGGCGATGCTCAGGGAACGCGGGATCCCGCACCAGCAGGCCGACAACCCGGCCGCCTGCCGGGACGGCATCCTGGCCGGCGATTTCCAGGCGATGGTCTCCGATGAGACCATCCTCGCCGGACTCCGTTCGGAGAACCCCGACGAACTCGCCATCGTCGACATGCCGTTCGGCGTCGAGGAAGAACTGGGCATCGGGGTGCCGGTCGAGGACGAGAACCTTCGTGACCTGGTCAGCTACTTTCTGGACAAGAGCTACCAGCGGGACCAGCGGGACGAGGCGAACGCCTGGGAGACGGCGTACAACAACCACTTGGGCCAGTGGCTCGGCGAGGCCAGTCAGCCCCGGCCGGACGGCGCACCCGATCTGGTGGACCACGACGACAAGAACCGGCGGTGACCGCCGCGGAACGCCCGGTCGACGAGGCGGATCGGCGGAACCGGGCGGCGCAGCAGTTCTGGAGCGTGGTGGTCGGCGCCCCGGCGATCATCTCGGTGCTCCGGCTGGTCGTGGAGGCCGGCGGCGAGCTGCAGACCACCCTGCTGCTGGCCGCCAACGTCAACCCGGTGAACCTGGTCGCCGCCTTTGTCAGCACCGCGAGCCGGGTGGTTTCGGGTGCGATGGTGGCCCTCTTCGCGATCAGCGCGGTGCTGACCGTCAGCGTCGACAACGACCAGCGGCGGTGGGCCCGCCCGAAACCGCCGTTGCTGGTCCGCTGGATGCGAGTGGTGCCCGTCTGGTTCCTGATCGTTACCCTGCTGGTCGCGGTGGTGACCTGGAAAATCCTCTATCTGCCGCTGCTGCTGCCGGCGATCGCGGCCACCGCCCAACTGCTGACCCGTACGGTGGACGAGCGCCGCACGGCCGAGGACCCGCCGGACGACCGCCGGACGACCCGACTGACCCTGTTCGCCCTGCTGCTACTCGGCTACTACGGTCTGCTCGCGCCGACCCTGGTCGAGGCCGCGACCACCGGGGAGTGGTTCGTGGTGCTGATCCTGGCCGTGCCGCCGCTGCTGGCCCTCGTGGTGACCGGCCCGGTGTTGCCCGGCACGGTGCACCTGCTGGTCGCGTCCGGTCAACTCACCGTCATGATCGCGCTGGCCTGGACGTCGTACTCGGTGGCCACCGCGCCGGTGCTGCCCAGCACAGTGACCACCATCGAGGTGCCAGGCGGGGAGACCGAGCACATCCGGGGCAGCGTGATCGCGGTCGACGACGCGAGCGTGGCCATTCTGCAGGAACAGGGCGGTGTCCGGTACGTGCCGACCGACGACGTGGAGGCGCAGGTGCTCTGCCCGAGCGAGGCGGATCTAGCGCGCTACCGCCTCTGGGTGCACGGGTTCCACATTGAGGACTCGCTGCTTCAGGCGTTGGGACGGGAGGTCCGACCGGTCACCCCGGTGGATGCGGTCTGCCGGGCGACCGCCTCGGTGCGGTGAGCCAGCCGTTGCCCGATCAGGGTCGGATCTGCCGCCGGTCTCCGGGCAGATCCGCCGCCGGGTCACACCCGGGCGCGCCGGGCGAGCCGCTCGGGGTCGAGGATGATGATGCTCTTGCCGTCGAGCCGCAGCCAACCCCGGGAGGCGAAGTCGGCCAGCGCCTTGTTGACCGTTTCCCGGGACGCCCCGACCAGCTGGGCGATCTCCTCCTGGGTGAGATCGTGGGTCACCCGCAGCACCCCACCGTCGCGGGTGCCGAACCGGCCGGCCATCTGCAGCAGGTTCTTGGCGACCCGTCCCGGTACGTCGGTGAAGATGAGGTCGGCGAGGGCGTCGTTGGTCCGGCGCAGCCGTCGGGCAAGCACCCGCAGCAGCTGCTCGGCGATCTCCGGCCGATTGTTCAGCCAGGGCCGCAGCGCCTGCTTGCGCAGCCGGGCGAGGCGGGTGTCGGTGACGGCGGTCGCGGTGGCGGTACGCGGCCCGGGGTCGAACAGTGACAACTCGCCGACCATGTCCGACGGGCCCATCACGGCGATCAGGTTCTGCCGCCCGTCGGCCGCCCGTCGGCCGACCTTGATCTTGCCGGTGAGCACGATGTACAGGCTGTCACCCGGCTCACCCTCGTTGAAGACGACCTCGCCCTTGCGGGCCTCGATCGTCTCCATCTCCTTGGCGAGTGCCTCGGCGGCCTCCGGGTCCACGCCCTGGAAGATCCCGCTACGAGCCAGCACCTCGTCCATCGCGCACCTCCGCCTGCGCGGCGTCCGTTCCCCGGCACCCCAGCCGTGACCAGCCGCGCGCAGTCAGTCTAGGTGCACTCCGCCCCTGGCCGGATGCGCACCCTCCGAATCTTGATCCAGGAGCGTAACCCAACAGGGTGGATCCGTCGTTAATATGCGACACCAAGCGCGCCGACCGGTCACCGCCGTGCGGCCGGCGGACGCCGTATCGTCGACCGGTGTCTCCCGACGTCGCCCGACCATGGTTCACCACCCGGACCGAGGACGGTCGGACCCTGCCGTACGCCTGCTGGGCGCTCACCGAGCCGCTACTGGCCATCAGTTCCGCCCCGCTCGGCGGCGGGATCGGGCTGCGCTGGTGGGTGATCAACGCGACCGTGCCGATGTCGTACCACCGTGACGACCCCGACACCCATCTCGTCGATCTGGCCGAGCAGGCGGACCTGCGCGGACCCGGTGTCGGCCTGCTCACCGGGGTGGACGTGCGTCGGATGGTGACCCGCGACGAGGCCGGCGTGCAGGTGTGGGCGACCGTCGGGCTCGGCACCCCGGTGCTGGCCGCCGCACCGAGCGCCGCCGGCCCCGCACCGCCGCTGGCCGGGACGATCAACATCGTGGCGGCGCTTCCGGTACGGCTCGGTGAGGCCGCCCTGGTGAACGCGGTCGCCACCATCACCGAGGCGAAGACCCAGGCGCTGGTCGAGCTCGGATTGCGGGCCACCGGCACGGCGACCGACGCGGTGGTGGTGCTCTGCCCGCCCGACGGGCCGGAGCAGCGGTACGGCGGTCCCCGGTCGACGTGGGGCGCGCGGCTCGCCCGGGTGGCGCACGCGGCGGTACGCGGCGGCACTTCCCGGCATGGTGGCGTGGCGGATTCGCAAAGACGGCAGATCGGACACAGCGACGAACCGGCCGGACGGTTGTCGTCGCCGGGGACCCCCGGCCGGTAGGCTCACGCCAGTGAGTGACGCCCAGCGTGCCGCCCGGGGGCGCCGGCGGCAGGAGCCCGCCGCAGGCCGACCCGTCCTGTCGATCGTCGTGCTGACCGCCGTTCTGCTCGGTGCCGTGCTGGTCGGAGTCGTAGCGCTCGGCGGGATCAACCGGTCCGGATCCGAACCACAGTGGCAGTCGGCCGCGTCGCCGACCGCCGCTACGTCGCCGGAGCCGCAGGAGGTCTCGATGTCGGCTACCGGCGACATCGTGCTCGGCAACGCGCCCAACCGGCTGCCGCCCGACGACGGTGCCGGCTTTTTCGACTCGGTGACCGAGGCCCTCGCCGCCGACCTGGTGATGGGTAACCTGGAGGAGCCGTTGACGGTCGACACCGGCACCGGCAAGTGCGCCCCGGGCGCCGCCCAGTGCCACCAGTTCCGGGCCCCACCCGAGTACGCGGCCCACCTGCGTGACGCCGGGTTCATGCTGCTCAACCAGGCCAACAACCACGGGTACGACTACGGCGAGGCCGGATACCGCAACACCCAGCAGACGCTGGAGGAGCACGGTATGCGGCACACCGGCGCGCTCGACCAGATCACCGTGCTGGACGTCGAGGGGATCAGCGTCGCGGTGGCCGGCTTTTCCTCGTACTCCCCGCCGAACAACAGTCTGATCAACCTGGACGCTGCGGCGGAGGTGGTCCGGCGCGCCGACGAGCAGGCTGACCTGGTCGTCGTGCAGGTCCACATGGGTGCCGAGGGAGCGGAGATGACTCGGGTCACCCCGGGCACCGAGCTGTTCGCCGGAGAGAACCGCGGCGATCCGATGGCCTTCGGGCGGGCGATGATCGACGCCGGGGCTGACCTGATCGTCGGCCACGGCCCGCACGTGCTGCGCGGCATGGAGTTCTACCAGGGCCGGCTGATCGCGTACAGCCTCGGCAACTTCGCCGGTGGCGGCGGCACGTTGAACAACAACGGCCGGCTGGGTTGGGGTGGGGTGCTGAAGGTGACCCTCGACCCGGACGGCGACTGGGTCGACGGTGAGTTCGTCGCCACCTACATGAACGGCGACGGGCTGCCCGTCGTCGACGAGCAACGCCGCGGGCTCGACCTGGTCCGGGAGCTGAGCGGATCGGATTTTGCGCAGACCGGCGCCCAGTTCGACGACGACGGCACCATCTCACCACCGTCTGACTGACCCGCCGACGTAGGCTGGCCGGTGTGACACCGCCAGCCCCCCGTGCCGCGACCGCCCCGGCCGCGGGCACCGGAACCGCAGCCACCGTGCCCGTGGCGGCCCGGGCCGTGCGCACCGAGACCGACCTGGGGCGCAAACGTCGTGCCCGGCGGATGGCGCGACTGCTGGCGCAGATCCATCCGGACGCGCACTGCGAGCTCGACCACGACGGTCCGCTGCAGTTGGCGGTCGCCACCATTCTGTCCGCGCAGTGCACCGACAAGCGGGTCAACGAGGTCACCCCGAAGCTGTTCGCCCGCTACCCGACGGCCGCCGACTACGCCGCCGCCGACCGAGCCGAGCTGGAGGAGCTGATCCGGCCGACCGGCTTCTTCCGCAACAAGGCCGGCTCGCTGATCCGGCTCGGTCAGGCCTTGACCGAGCGGTACGCGGGCGCGGTACCGCGCCGTCTGCCGCAGCTGGTCGAGCTGCCCGGGATCGGCCGCAAGACCGCGAACGTCATCCTCGGTAACGCGTTCGAGGTCCCTGGCATCACCGTCGACACGCACTTTCAACGGCTGGTCCGCCGCTGGGCGTGGACCGATGAGTCCGATCCGGTGAAGATCGAACACGCGGTCGGCGCGTTGATCGAGCGCCGGTACTGGACGATGCTGTCCCACCGGGTGATCTTCCACGGCCGACGGGTCTGCCACGCCCGTAGACCGGCCTGCGGCGCGTGTACGCTCGCCCCGCTCTGCCCGGCGTACGGCACCGGTCCGACCGCTTCCGCCGAGGCGGTGAAGCTGCTCAAGGGCCCCCGCGCGAAGGAGCTGGCCGAGCAGGCCGGAATCCCCGCCGACCTGGTGCCGGAGGCGACCGTCGCCGCAGAGGTGCCATGAGCGCCGGCCGTCCGTCGGGGCCCGGCCGTCAACCCGGACCTCGCCGTCGGCTGGGGCTTGGCCGTCGGCTGGGGCTTGGCCGCTGGCTCGGGCCGGGGTCCTGGTTCGCCGCCGCCCTGGTGCCGTTGCTGCTGGTGGCGTCCGGTTGCACCACCGACCCGGGTGCCGCGGCGGGCGACGCTGCCAAAGCGTCCGGTCCGGTCCCGTTCGCCGACTGCGCCGGCCTGACCGCGCCGCCCGCTGCGGCGGCCGTCGCCGCGCCGCAACCGTCGACCGACGTCGGTACGCCGGGCGGCGGCACCCCGCTGCCCGATGTCAGCCTGGCCTGCTTCGCCGACGGGACGGTCATAGACGTCGCGGCGGTACGCGGACCCGCCGTGATCAACTTCTGGGGCTCCTGGTGCCAGCCCTGCCGGGAGGAGCTGCCGGCGCTGCAACGCCTCGCCGACCGTACCGCCGGGCAGCTGCACCTGATCGGCGTCAACACCTACGACGACCGGGACCCCGCCGTCGCCGTCGCGGAGGATCTGGGGCTGCGGTTCCCGAGCCTGGTCGACCGGGACCGGAAGCTGCTGCTGGCGGTCGAGCGGGTCGGCCTGCCGCTGACCCTGTTCGTCGACGCAGACGGAGAGATCCGGCGGACCTACGAGGGCACCGTCGACGACGCCACGCTCGCCGACCTGGTCGAGCGCGAGTTGGGCCTGACGGTGGTCCCGTGACCGACCCCCTGTCCTCCGAACCGTTGCCGGCCTGGTGGCAGCCGTTGCTCACCCGGGTACGCTCCGCCCGTACCGCCGATTTCACCCGGTTGGCGACCCCGGCCCGGGGTGGTCGGCCGAGCGCGGTGCTGGTCCTGCTCGGCGAGCATCGGCCGGGTGAGCCCGACGTGCTGCTGCTGCAGCGGGCCGCGACCATGCGCAACCACGCCGGGCAGCCCGCGTTCCCGGGTGGCGCGGCCGACCCGGACGACCGGGACGCGCGGGCGACCGCGTTACGGGAGGCCGAGGAGGAGGTCGGGCTGGACCCGGGCAGCGTCACCGTGCTCGCCCAACTGCCCCGGCTGTGGATCCCGGTGAGCGGCTTCGTGGTCACCCCGGTGCTCGGCTGGTGGCATCGGCCACATCCGGTGCACCCCCGACAACCGGAAGAAGTGGCACATGTCACTCGGTTGCCGGTCGATGAGCTGGTGGATCCGGACAACCGACTCCAGGTACGCCACCCGAGCGGCTGGGTGTCACCAGCCTTCCAGGTGCGCGGCATGCTGGTCTGGGGATTCACCGCCGGGGTGCTGTCCGCACTGCTGGACATGGCCGGCTGGGCCGGTGCCTGGCCGACGGGTCGGATCATCGACCTGCCGCCCGAGCCGTCGTCCGGCGGCGATCCGTCGGCCGCCGGTCTGCCCGACACGCTCGGTGATCGGGCCGGCGGCGATGCGGCAACTGTGGACGGCTCCGCCGGCCTGCCGGGCTGACCGCCGGCCGCCACGTCCGTCTGCCGGCCGGGCCGCTCGCCCGGTGCCCGTAGTCTTGACGGGTGTCCGCCGTCGATGTCGTGCTGCTGCTGCTCATGTTGGTATTCGCGATCAGCGGTTACCGCCAGGGATTCCTGATCGGGGTGCTGTCCTTCGCCGGGTTCATCGGCGGCGCACTGGTCGGTCTGCAGCTTGGGCCGCTGCTGGCTGAACAGTTCGTCGACACTGTGGCCCGGGTCGTGGTGTCACTGGTCGCGGTGTTCGGCCTCGCCGTCCTCGGCCAGGCACTGGCCGGCTGGGCCGGCTCCCGGCTGCGGCACGCCATCACCAGCCCGGTGGGGCGCCGGGCCGACGACCTGGGCGGGGCGGCGATCTCGCTGGTGGCGGTGCTGCTCGTGGCCTGGCTGGTCGCGGTGCCGCTGGGCTCCTCCGCGATGCCCGGCCTGGCCGGGGCGGTACGCAACAGCGCCCTGCTCAACGGCATCGACCGGGTGATGCCACCGCAGGCGCAGGCGTTGTCCAACGCGCTGCGGGACACGGTCGACACCCGGGGCTTCCCGAACGTCTTCGGCGGGCTCACCCCGACCCGGGTCCGCGAGGTACCGGCCCCGGACCCGGCGCTGGCCGGTTCCGAGGTGGTGGCGAACGCCCAGCGGTCGGTGGTCAAGGTGCTCGGCTCCGCGCCCCGCTGCTCCCGCCGGATCGAAGGCTCCGGGTTCGTCTACGCCGAGGACCGGGTGATGACCAACGCGCACGTGGTCGCCGGTACGCAGACCGTGGCGGTGGAGGTTCTGGGCGAGCGGCACAACGGCCGAGTGACGGTCTACGACCCGGAGCGCGACCTGGCGGTCATCTACGTGCCGAACCTGCCGGCTCCGGTGATGCCGTTCGCCGACCGTCCGGCCCCGTCCGGTGCCGACGCGATCGTGCTCGGCTTCCCGCTGGACGGGCCGTACGACGCACAGTCCGCCCGGGTCCGCGACGTCGGACCGATCACCGGCCCGAACATCTATGACGACGGTGAGGTCCTCCGCGAGGTCTACACGATCCGCGCGCTGGTCCGGTCCGGCAACTCCGGAGGGCCGCTGGTCGCGGCCAACGGACTCGTCCTCGGGGTGATCTTCGCGGCGGCGGCGGACGACCCGAACACCGGATTCGCGGTCACCGCCGAGGAGGCGTCGGCGGCGGCGGTTCTGGGAGTACGGAGTACCCGCCGGACCGCCACCGGGGAGTGTGCCTGACGTCGCTGCGGGCAGCAGCCGTCGCCATCCGCATCCGCCGGGCCAGCCAGGTGCCGATTACGGCCGTGACCAGCAGCAGCAGCAGACCACTGCTGAGCAGCCCTTGGCCGCCGCCTGCACTGCGCTGTCCGCTGATCGGCCCGATCGCCCACCCGGCACCTTGGTCGCCGGTGTCCTGACCGCCCATCCGGGTCGAGCCGCCGGCCAACGTCGGCGCTGCGGACTCCAGACCGGGAGCCGGGCCGAAGCCGACCACACCCGGGGTCCGGTTGTCGTCGAGCGGATTGCGCGGCACCGCGTCGACCCCGTCGGTCAGCGCGGCTACCGGATCGACCAGGCCGAAGCCGTAGCGGTCGTCCCGGCCCGGCGCGCCCAGATCACGGGCGGTCTCGATGAGCCGGGTGACCACCGTGCCCGCCGACATCTCCGGGAACCGGGAGCGGATCAGTGCTGCGGTCGCGGCCACCAGCGGCGCGGCGAAACTGGTGCCCTGCACCTGCCAGTAGCCGTCAGGTCGGGCGCCGACCAGCCCGGTGGCGGGTGCGGCGAGGACCGTCTCCGGTCCGCTGATCGAACCGGACCACAGTTGTTCGCCGCCCCGGTCCATCCCGGCGACGGCGACGACGCCTGGCTCCCGGGCCGGGTACCAGACCCGCGACGTGCCGTTGGCCGATACGTTGCCGGTGCAGGCGACCACGACGACGTCGCTGGCGAACGCGTAGTCCAGCGCGGCGGCCAGCGCCGGGCTGTCGCCGCTGCCGCCCAGCGACAGGTTGATCACCCGGGCCCCGTTGTCGACCGCCCAGCGGACCGCCTTGGCGACGACCAGCGCGTCGTCGTAGCGGTTCTCCTCGTCGAGCACCCGAACCGGCAGAATCCGGGCGTCCGGGGCGAGTCCGAGCACCCCGTCCTCGTCGTCGTCACGGCCGGCGATCAGCGCGGCGACGGTGGTGCCGTGCCCGACCGGGTCGGACCAGCCGTCACCGTCGTCGACGAAGTCGATCCCGGGTAGTACCTGGCCGGCGAGGTCGATGTGGCTGGCGTCCACCCCGGAGTCGATCACCGCGACGGTGATCCCGGCGCCGGTGGCGTACTGCCAGGCGGTGGTCGCCGACAACTCCCGCAACTGCCACTGTTCGTCCCGGATCGGGTCGTACCGGGTGGGAAGCGCGGCGCTCGCCGCCGCTGCGGAGCCCGTGCCGGTGCGTCCCGGCTCTGGCCCGGGCGGCGCGGCCGGGCCGCTGACGGCGGTCACCAGGACCAGCACCGCCCCGACGAGCCAACGGGCGGCGCTGCGTGGATGGTGCGGCAACGACGTCACAATCTGGCCTTCTCACCCCAGCAGACACTTGCTGCACGGAGGTTACCGCGATTCTGCACTGTCAGAAGCAGTCTTGGGGGAAGCCGATAGCCGGTTCGCGCCACCGGTGGGCCCGGTCGGATCGGCCGCCGGCAGGTACGCCAGTTGCACCAGTCGGATGCCGTCCCGGCGGGTGACCAGCCGACCTCGGCCGGGCGGTAGCGGCGCCGCGCGGACCCCGCCGACAAGTTGTCCCTCGTCGGGGTCGCCGGAGAGCACCAGGCCGGCGGCGGACGACTCGCGCAACTGCTGGACGACGGGCTCGTACAGGGCCCGCCCGGCACCCCCGACGCGGCGGGCGAGCACCAGGTGCAGGCCGACGTCCCTGGCATGCACCAGATACTCCAACAGCGGTTGGATCGGGTTCACCGATCCGGCCGCGACCAGGTCGTAGTCGTCGACCAGGACGAACAACTCGGGCCCGGTCCACCAGGATCGGCCGGCCAACTGCGCGGCGGTGACGTCCGGCCCGGGCAGCCGCCGACGCAGATGATCCGCAGCCGAGTCGATCAGGTCGGTGGTATGCAACGCGTTGCCGCCGTAACCGATCAGGTGGTCGGTGTCCACCGCGCCGAGCAGGCCGCGGCGGTAGTCGACAATGATCAACCGGGCCTGTTCGGGGGCGAACCGACCGGCGACGGTGGTGGCGAGGGCGCGCAGGAAACTCGACTTGCCGGACTCCGCGTCGCCGAACAGCAGCAGGTGCGGATCCGCGGCGAAGTCGATCGACACCGGCCGCAGATCCGACTCGGCCAGCCCGATCGGCAGCCGGAGCCCGGCCGTGCCGGTGCGGTCCAATGCGGCGTACGGCAGCAGGTTCGGTAGCAGCCGGATCGGCGGTGCCGCCGGCCCCGCCCAGCCGTCCGCGAATGCATCGGCCAGGGTGGACACCGAGGCTACGGCGGCGAGGAAGTGCAGGCCGTCGCTGGTGATCCCGCGACCCGGCGACCCCGGTGGCACGTTGGCCGCCGACCGGTGCGACACCAGCGAATCGATCGGGTCGCCGAGTCGCAGCTCCAGTCGGGAGCCGAACAGATCCCGCAGCGCCGGCCGGAAGTCAGCCCAGCGGGGTGCCGAGGCGACCAGATGCACCCCGTACGACAGGCCGCGGGTGGCCAGGTCGGTGATCGACGGTTCCAGGTCGTCGTACTCGCCGCGCAGGGTGGTCCAGCCGTCGACGACCAGAAAGACGTCACCGTACGGGTCGTCCGGCGTACTGCCGGACCCGGTCGCGCGGCGGGCGCGGTACGCGGCCATCGACTCCACCCCGTCCCGGGCGAACCGCCGCTCCCGGCTCGCGAGCAGGTCGGTGACCTCGGCGACGGTACGCCGTACCGTCGCCGGCTCGGCGCGGACCGTCACTTCGCCGACGTGTGGCAGGTCCCGCAGCCCGGCCAACGCCCCGCCGCCGAAGTCAAGGCAGTACACCTGCACTTCGGCCGGGGAACGGCTCAGCGCGAGGGCGCAGATCAATGTCCGGATCAGCTGGGACTTTCCGCTCTGCGGCGCGCCGACCACCGCGACGTGCCCGGCAGCCCCGTCCAGATCCAACCACAAGGGATCCCGGCGCTGCTCGTACGGCTTGTCGATGGCGGCGACGGCCACCCGCAGCCGCCCCGACCGGTCCGGATCGGCCACGGCCGGACCCCGACCGGGCACCAGCCGCACCGGACCGAGCAGGTCGGCCAGCCGGGGTGGCTCGCCCAGCGGCGGCAGCCAGATCCGATGCGCCGGTGGACCGTACCGGGCCAGCCGGTCGATGCTCACCTCGAGCAGGCTGGCGTCGACGCCCGACGGCGCTCCTGCCGGTTCCGGCCGGGTGGCGGCCGTTGGCACCGGGTGTGTCCGGAAGCCGTACAGCCTGGGCGTCGAGCCGGGACCACCGGCCCGGCGCGGGGCCGGTCGGCGGTACGGCCCGGAGACGTAGGCGGCCCGGAACCGGACCGGTGCCCCGGCGCCGTACCGCAGGAAACCGTGGCCCGGCTCGCGGGGCAGGTGGTACGCGTCCGGTACGCCGAGGACCGCCCGCGATTCCAGCGCCGAGAAGGTCCGCAGCCCGATCTGGTACGCCAGATGGGTGTCCAGTCCCCGTAACCGGCCCTCGTCCACTCGTTGTGCGGCGAGCACCAGATGCACCCCCAGGGACCGTCCGACCCGGCCGATCTGCAGGAAGATGTCGATGAAGTCGGGCTTGGCGGTGAGCAGTTCGGTGAACTCGTCGCAGACGATCACCAGTGACGGCAGCGGCGGCAGGGTCTCGTCGGCCGGCTGCGCCCGCAGGTAGTCGTGTCGGCTGGCCAGGTTGCCCGCCCGGCGTAGCAGCTGCTGGCGGCGGACCACCTCACCGTGCAGCGCGTCGGCCATCCGGTCCACCAGCGGTAGCTCCTGCGCCAAGTTGGTGATCACCGCAGCGGTGTGCGGCAATCGATCCAGCGCGGCGAACGTGGCACCACCCTTGAAGTCGATCAGGACGAGGTTCAACGACTCCGGCGGGTGGGTGAGCGCCAACCCGAGGACCAGCGTACGGAGCAGCTCCGACTTGCCGGAGCCGGTGGCGCCGACCACCAGCCCGTGTGGCCCCATGCCATGCAGCGCCGATTCCTTGAGATCGAGCTCGACCGGGTGCCCCTCGGCGGTGACCCCGAACGGGACCCGCAGGTGGCGGTCGACTGACGGGCTGCGGTCCGGTCCGGCCGTCGTCCACCAGCGGGCGCCGGCCCCACCGCTGCCGAAGCCGAGCAGTTGGACCAGGTCCGCCTGGGCGACTGCGGCGGACCGGGCCGGCCCGCTGTTCGTCGCGAGCCGTAACGGGGCAAGCTGCCGGGCGAGGGCCTCCGCTTCGACGACACCCAGCCTGTCGGCCGTCCCGGTATGAGTGGGCCCGGTCGGCTCACGGACGACCAGCCGACCGGACGGTGCGACCGACAGCTCCACGGTGACCCGGTCGAGTATCCGTGGTGCCGGTACGCCCACCAGGACCACGGTGACGCCGTTCCCGCCCCCGTCGATCAGATCGGTCCCGTCGTCCGCACCGGTCCCGCCGGTTGGATCGGCGCCGTCGCACACCACCACGACGTGTGCGGGGGACATCGAGTCCAGCAGCCGGGCCAGCTCCACGGCGCTGCCGGTGACCAACCGCAGCGGGCCGGTGGCGTCGGCGCGCCGCGGATGACCAGCGTGCGGTAGCCACTTGACCCACTCCCACCGGTCGCGACAGTCGGCCGGTGCGTAGACCGCGATGCGCAGGTCGTCCGGGGCGTGCAGGACGGCCAGCTGGGCCAGCACCGCGCGTACCAGCGCGGCCGGCGCCCCGTCCGGGGCATCGTCGCCGGACCCGCTGGCGTCGAGCGCCGGGTCGACTGCCGGCAGCTGCTCGGCGCCGGACCTGTCGGTGCCGTCCGGCCGTCCGACGACGAAGATTCGGGCGACGTCGCGCAGTCCGACCACGATCGGCAACCCAGGTACCAGCGAGTACGAGTCGATGAACCGGTGTAGCGCCGCGGCGGTGAGCGGCTCGATCTCGTCCACCGGCCGGTCGTCGGCCGGCGGCACGAGCGGGGTGGCGAGTGGGCGCGATCCGACCCCGACCCGTACGGTCACGAAATCCCGGTCCTGCGGTCGGCGCTCCCAGACCCGGCTGCTCGCCGCCGTCGACCACAACCGACCGGGCTCCGGGTACCGGTAGTTCAGCGCCGTTCGTTGCCGGTCCACGGTCCCCCGGACCTGGCTGCGCAGGCCGGCCAACTGCCGTAGGTAGCGACGCCGGGCCAGGTCGGTCGCGGACCGCGCGCCGGTGCCAGGTGTGGAGTTCCAACTGGTCGCCAACATGGCCAGCGTCGACACCCCGAACACCGCAGCCATCAGGTACGGGTAGACCCCGCCGTCGCGGCCCGGCAGCACCGCCATCGCCACCGATCCGCCAGCCATCGGCAGCAGGGCCAGCAGGCGTTGCCAGCGGCCGGAGTCCGGATCGGCGACCTGCGGCGGCGGCGGGATGCGGACCTCCCCAGCCGGGATCTCGGGTGCCGGACGACGCTCGAATCTCTTGAGGACGATGCCCGTCATCGCGTCAGCTAACACCTACGTAGAGTGTTCCGCAATGGATCGGCGGTGGATGGCGGTCGCCGGGCCGGCACCGGCCCGGCCGGTGCGGCGTTGAGGAGGGACGATGAACGTGAGCCTGGCCAGGATCACCGTCTGCGGACCGCGCCGCCGACTGGATCTCGCCCTGCCCGGACACGTGCCGGTCGCCGAACTGCTGCCGGAACTGCTGCGACACAACGGGGACGGGCTGGCCGACGACGGTGAACGGCACGGCGGCTGGGTGCTGCGTCGGGCGGACGGGGTACCGGTGTCCGCCGGGCAGGCGCTGCACCAGCAGGGGGTCCGCGACGGTGACGTGCTGCATCTGGTGCCCGGGCGGATCTACTGGCCGGAGCCGGAGTACGACGACGTCGCCGAGGCGATCGCGGCCGCCGCCCGACAGCAGGGCCGGGTCTGGTCGGCCGCGACGACCAGAGGGTACGCGCTCGGCGCGGCCGGCCTGTGGCTCGGCGTGGGATGGCTGGTGCTGGTCGGGGCCGGCACCGCAACGGCCGAGCGGGCATGGGCGGCGGCCCTCGTCGGGGCTGCGGTGCTGGTCGTCGGGGTACTGGCCGGGCGGGTCCGGCGGGACGCGGCGGCCGGCGTCGTGCTCGGGGCCGGCTCGTTGCCGTACGCGTTCGCCGTGGGTCTGCTCGCCGGCGGCGACGGCGGTCCGGTCGGGCTCCGTCCCGACGACTGGCCGACCGCCGCGGCCATGGCGACCGGGTTGCTGGTGCTGCTGGGCGCGGCGATGACCGCTGGGGCCGCAGTGGCCGCCGGCGGGCCGATCTTCGTCGCCGTGGCGACCGTGGCCGGGCTCGGCTCGATGGCGGCCCTCGCCGCGTCGACGGTCACCGGGGCGTCCGGCGCGGCGGCCGGGCTGCTGGTGGTAGTCGGTTGCGGGGTCGGGTTGCTGCCCCGACTCGCCGTCCGGCTCGGCCAGGTGCCGACGGTCGTCGGGACGGGTGACCTGGTGTCGCGTACCGTGGTCCGGGCCGAGCGGCTGCTCACCGGGATGCTGATCGGGTACGCCGCCGCCGGCGTCGCGGCCAGTGTGGTGCTGGTGCAGGTCGGCGGGGTGGTCGGGGTGGCGCTGGTCGGCGTCGTCGGGCTGGCGATGTCGCTGCGCTCGCGGACGTTCGTCAGTACCCGGCAGCGGCTGCCGCTGCTCGTGGCGGGGACAGCGGCCACGACGCTGTGCGTGTTCGGCGTGCTGCCCGCGTACCTACCGGTGTCGACGCCGACGTTGGTCGTAGCTGGGGGCGTGGTCGCGGTGTCCACCGCCGCAGCCGGTGCCCGGTACGCCGGCCGGTCACCGTCGCCGTACCTGAGCCGGGCGGCCGACCTGCTGGAGATCACCGTGCTGATCTGCGTCGTTCCGCTGGCCGGTGCCGTCTTCGGGCTCTACCGGTGGGCGGTCGGGCTGCCCGGCTGAGCAGCCCGACGCCTGATCAGGTCAGTGGGCCGACTCGCCGCGCTCCAAGGCGGCCTCCCGGCGGCGGAACGACGCCTGAATCTCCGCCTCCGCCTCGACCCGGCCGACCCAGGTCGCGCCTTCGACCGACTTGCCCGGCTCCAGGTCCTTGTAGACGACGAAGAAGTGCTGGATTTCCAGCCGGTCGAACTCGCCGAGGTGGTGGATGTCGCGCAGGTGCTCCTGACGGGGGTCCTCGTACGGCACGCAGAGCACCTTGTCGTCGGCGCCCTTCTCGTCCTTCATCCGGAACATGCCGATGGCCCGGCACCGGATGAGGCATCCTGGGAAGGTGGGTTCCGGTACGAGCACCAGGGCGTCCAGCGGGTCGTCGTCCTGCCCGAGGGTGCCCTCGATGAAACCGTAGTCGGCTGGATACTGCGTCGAAGTGAACAGGGTGCGGTCCAGCCGGATCCGGCCGGTCGCATGATCGACCTCATACTTGTTCCGGTGACCCTTGGGGATCTCAACCGTAACGTCGAAATCCATACTCACGCTCCCTCGTCGCCCGCGCTGGCTACGGAAATAGAGCGGTACGCCGTCCGGGCGTTGCCCCGCCCGACCGTTTCGGCTCCCGCTCGCCTTGTGAACACAAGTAGTGTCGCCTAGTCCGTTCGTCAGTTGGGAGGTGGGGCCGGTGGGGAGGGAAGACTCACAGTCCGCTGGAGCCGTCAGTGAACCCGATCGGGCTGGCGGAGCACCCGACCCCGCGTCGCAGAGTAGTGGACCGCCAGCGAAAAGTGACCGAGTGGTCCCGTCGGAGGATTCTGCCGCCGCCCCGGCCGGTGTGCGCAATCCGGATCCAACGGCATCGGGCCGGGCCGCCTCGCCGCCGGCCGCCCCGCCGCCGCCCACCGGTACGGCATCTGTTACGGCGACCCCGCCGGTCACCGGGTCGGCGCCCGTGACCGGCCGGGCCACCGTGCCGACCGCGACCGGCGGCACCGACGCGGCTCCGGCCGACGTCTCGACCGGCGGCCACCGGGGACGCGAGTCAGTGCCCGCTCGTGACACCGCCAGACCGGTACCGCCGGGTGAGCCTGCGCCGGCTGAGTCTGTGCCGGCTGAGTCTGTGCCGGCTGAGTCTGTGCCGGCCGGGCCGGCGCCGTCGGTTGGCCAGTCGTCACCTGACCGGCACCGCCGGGCCCGGTCGCTGATCGCCGCCGTCGCCGGTGCCGTCCTGCTGGCCGGCGGGACCTCGATCGCGGTGCTCCAACCAGGGCCGGTGGCCGGCTGGCTCGGCACCGCCGAGGTGAGCCCTGGCCCGAGCGCGTCCACCGAGCCGACGCCCGGCCCGGTGCTGGCCGGGTTGGCCGCCGACGCCCCGATGCCCACCGCGGCCGGTTTGACCGAGACGCTGGACAAGGCGATCAGCCGCTCCGGCCTCGGTGACCGGGTGCACGTCTCGGTCCGGGACATGACAACCGGCGCGGTCCTGTACGGTCGCGAACCGGCGGTGCTGACCGTGCCTGCGTCGACCACCAAGCTGGTCACCGCGGCGACGGTGCTCGCCGCGGTCGGGCCGACACACCAGATCCCGACCCGGGTGGTCGCGGGAGCCGCGCCCGGCGAGGTGGTGCTGATCGGCGGCGGCGATCCAACCGTGTCGATCGACGACACCGGGTTCTATCCGGGGGCCGCCCGGCTCGATGTGCTGGCCGCCGCCACCCGTACCGCCCTCGGCGACACGGCGCCGACCAAGGTGCTGATCGACAGTTCGCTCTTCTCCGGGCCGGCATTCGGGCCCGGGTGGGACGACGACATCCCGACCGGCGGGTACGCGGCTGCGATCACCGCGCTGATGGTGGACGGTGCCCGGACCGATCCCGCCGCCGCCAAAGGCTGGGCGCCGCGCTCGGCCGCACCGGACCTGGCGGCCGGCCGGGCCTTTGCCCGGGCTCTCGGGCTGCCGATGGACGCGGTAGACACCGCACCGGCCGGCTACACCCGCCAACTCTCCGGCTCGGCGGCGCAGCCCGTGGGCGACGCCGACGCGGTCGTCGGCGCACCGACCTCGTCGGCGACCGGACAGCCGGCTACCGGTCAGCCGGCGACCCCCGGCCGGTCGTCGGGGGCGAACCCCGACCAGCCGACGGAGGCCGGTCCGGGTGCCGAGCTGGCCCGGGTCGAATCGCCGCCGATGGCCCGGCTGGTCGAGATGATGCTCGCCGACAGTGACAACATCCTGGCCGAGGCGCTCGCCCGGCAGGTCGCCATCGCCCGGGGCGAACCCGCGTCGTTCGCCGGGGCGGCGGCCGCGATGGACGCCGTACTGGCCGAACTCGGGTTGCCGGCCGAACAGAGCGACCTGTACGACGGCAGCGGCCTGTCCCGTAGCAACCGGGTGACCCCGGGGCTGCTGACCGAGCTGACCGTGCTCGCCGGCAGCGGCGACCATCCCGCGCTGACCGGGCTGTTCTCCGGTCTGCCGGTCGCCGCCTGGTCCGGCACCCTGCAGGGTCGGTACCAGACGGCGGACGCCCCGCAACGGATCGGCGCCGGCGTGGTGCGGGCCAAGACCGGGTCGTTGTCCGGCATCAACGCGTTGGCCGGCACGGTGACCACCGCTGACGGCCGGTTGCTGGCGTTCGCGGTGCTGGCCGACGAGGTGCCGTTGCTCATCGACGCCGCCCAGGCCGGCTTGGACCGGATCGCCGCGAGCCTGGTCAGGTGCGGTTGCCGTTGACCGGGGCATGATCACCGGGGTCGGCGGGCGTCACCCGGGTACGGTGGGTGCATGGCGCAGTTCGTGGACTGGGATCTGGCCGCCGCAACCGCCGGCGCGCTGAGTAAGTCTGGGCCGAAGGCTTCGCTCGACGAAGCGACCGAGGCGGTAAACGACCTTCGCCGGCTCACCGACGAAGCGGCCGGACACGTCGTGGCGTACACCGGTCTGCAGGCCCAGGTCGCGCACCCGCCGGTGCGGGTGGTCGACCGGCGGGACTGGGCCGTCGCCAACATCGCCGGGCTGCGTGACGTGATCACACCGCTGGTCTCCCGGGCGGCCGGGGACCGACAGCCGGGCGCGCTCACCGACGCGATCGGTTCCCGGGTCACCGGGGTGCAGGCCGGCACGGTGCTCGGCTACCTCTCCGGCCGGGTGCTCGGTCAGTACGAGGTGTTCTCCGGCGATCCCGGCCAGTTGCTGCTGGTCGCCCCGAACATCGTCGAAGTGGAGCGGAAGCTGCACGCCGATCCGCGCGACTTCCGACTCTGGGTCTGCCTGCACGAGGTCACCCATCGCACCCAGTTCACCGCCGTGCCGTGGATGCGCGGCCACTTCCTGGGCCAGGTTCAGGCGTTCGTCGACGCCTCACAGGCCGGGGGCGACAACTTCGTCGACCGGGTCCGGCGCGGGGTCGGCACCCTCGCCGAGTCGATCCGCGACCCGCAGAGCCGGGCCAGCGTGCTGGACATCGTGCAGACCCCCGCGCAGCGTGCCGTACTCGACCGGCTGACCGCGCTGATGACCCTGCTGGAAGGGCATGCCGAGTTCGTCATGGACGGGGTCGGGCCGGAGATCATTCCAACCGTGGAGCAGATCCGGGCCAGCTTCAACCGCCGCCGCGAGGCCGGTAACCCGTTGGAGAAGGCGATCCGCCGGCTGCTCGGCGTGGACGTCAAGATGCGCCAGTACGCCGAGGGCCGCAAGTTCGTGCACGGTGTGGTGGACCGGGTCGGCATGGCCGGCTTCAACAAGGTCTTCGACTCCCCGTTGACCCTGCCCCGGCTGGAGGAGTTGGGCGATCCGGACGCCTGGGTGGCCCGGGTGCACGGCCCGATCTCCGGTTCACCGCCGACCGTCGCCTGAGTCGCAGGTGCCCAGGCTCGCTCCAGCAGTCGCCGAGCTGCGTGTCGCGGTCCGGCAGGTGCTGCGCGAGCACGCCGGCCGGCTGGTGCTGGTGGCCTGCTCCGGCGGCCCGGACTCGTTGGCCCTGGCGGCCACGGTCGCGTTCGTCGCCCCCCGCTGCGGGGTCTGCGCCGGACTGGTGACCGTTGACCACGGATTGCAGGCGGGCTCCGCCGAGCGGGCCCGGGACGTGGCCGGCTGGGCGGCCCGGGCCGGGTTCGACCCGGTCGAGACCGTCGCCGTCGAGGTCGGTGCCGAAGGTGGCCCGGAGGCGGCGGCGCGGGCCGCCCGCTACGCCGCGCTGACCCGGGCTGCCCGCCGGCACCGGGCGGCCGCGGTGCTGCTCGGCCACACCCGCGACGACCAGGCGGAGACGGTGCTGCTGGCGCTGGCCCGGGGCGCCGGTCCGGCCGGCCTGTCCGGGATGCCGACGGCGCGCCAGGTCGACGGCGTGCCGGTGCTGCGTCCGCTGCTGGACGTGGGTCGGGAGCAGACCCGGGCGGCGTGCGTGGCGCTCGGCCTCACCCCGTGGACCGACCCGCACAACTCCGACCCGGCGTACACCCGGGCCCGGGTCCGGGCCGACGTGCTGCCGGCCCTGGTCGACGCGCTCGGCGCTGCGGTGGTGACGAACCTGGCGCGCACCGCCACGCTGGTAGCCGCCGACAACGCGGCGCTCGACGGGCTGGCCGACGCCGCGTCGGCCCAAGCCGTCACACCCGGTGGTGGGCTGACGGTACCGGTCCTGGCCGAGCTGCCGGACGCGGTGCGGACCCGGGTGCTGCACCGCTGGGCGCTGCGGCTTGGCGCGCCGGCCGGGGCTCTGGCGTACCGGCATGTCACCGCCCTCGACTCGCTGGTCATGCGGTGGCGTGGGCAGCGGGCGGTGCACCTGCCGGGTGGTATCGAGGTGCGCCGGGCCGGCGGTGAACTGTTGGCCGGCTCAGCCGACGGCGGCCCGGTCGCGAAACGTGCCACGGTACGCCTGGGGCGTGGCACCGACCCGCCGGCCGAAGTGGTGCCGGAGGGTCGCAGCGTCACCGAAGCCGCACCGTCGGGCCACCGTCTCCACCCCCAGGCTGGTCTCCTCCAGTAGCTGGCGGGCCAGCAGCACCCGCTGGCCGGTGAGCCAGTCGTGCGGCGTGGTGCCGGTCTCGGCGCGGAAACGGCGGGCGAAGGTACGCGGCGCCATGTGTGCCCGGGCAGCCAGTTCATCCACGCTGATCGTGGCGTCCAGGTGCTCCTGCATCCAGACCAGTACTGGTTCCAGCGTGGCCGCTGTCGGGCTGTCCGCGATCGGCGTCTCGATGAACTGGGCCTGCCCGCCGTCGCGGTGCGGCGGCACCACCATCCGGCGGGCCAGTCTGGTCGCCAGGGCGGAGCCGTGCTCCTGGCGGACCAGGTGCAGGCATGCGTCGATCCCGGCGGCCGTGCCGGCGCTGGTCAGCACGTTGCCGTCGGCCACGTACAGCGAGTTGCACCGGACCCGGGCGGTCGGGTGGCGGCGGGCCAGCTCGTCGGCGTACCGCCAGTGGGTGGTGCATTCGCGGCCGTCGAGCAGGCCGGCGGCGCCGAGCACGAACGCGCCGGAGCAGACGCTGAGCAGGGTGGCGCCGCGGCGGTCGGCGGCGCGCAACGCGTCGACCACCGGTGCGGCGACGGCGTCGTGGAAGCTGGCCGCGGGCACGGCGACCAGGTCGGCGTCGGCGACCGGCCGCAGATCGGCGGTGGGTAGCAGCGAGAAGCCGGAGCTGGTGCGGACCGGGCCGCCGTCGACCGTGCAGACGTCGAAGCGGTACCCAGGGAAGCCGTCCGCGGTGCGGTCCAGCCCGAAGACCTCGCAGACCACCCCGAGCTCGAACGGGGCGACGCCGTCGAGCGCGATCACCGCGACGGTACGGAGCATGCGACGAGTCTAGTTCACCGGTGGCAGGATTTCGATGAACAGTGGCATCTCTGCCGCTGTTCGCTCCGTAGGTCGGCGCGCAGACTGATATCGACGTCCGGTGCGCACCGGCGGCACACCCGTCCAGGACCAGGGTGAACACACCCATCGGGGCCAGGGTGAACCTCCCGTCAGGACCAGCGTGAAGGTGGCTGCCGCCATGGAACTACTCATCGTCGTATCGATCATCCTGCTGCTCGCCGCCGCCTCGGCGTTCGGGCTCACCCGGGACAGCCGTGACTCGGCCGACTGGCGGCCGAGCCGAGACGGGGACCGCCTGCCCCGGTGACCATCGGCTGGACCCACGGTCACCCATCGGTGCCACGTGGTCATCCGCCGGCCCCGGTGTCGGCCGGCCGGGCGGATGCGGCAGGCTTAGCGCATGGCTGACGGCTCCTGGTACGACGCCGACATCGACCACGTGATCATTTCCGAGGAACAGATCCGCGACAAGACCGCGGAACTCGCCAAGCAGATCGCCACCGACTACGCCGACGTGACGGGTGGGCTGCTGCTGGTCTGCGTCCTCAAGGGCGCGGTCATGTTCATGGCCGACTTCGCCCGCGAGCTCGGCCGGCAGGGCCCTCCCGTCGAGTTGGAGTTCATGGCCGTCTCCTCCTACGGGCAGGGCACCACCTCCTCCGGCGTGGTCCGCATCCTCAAGGACCTGGAGCGGGACATCGTCGGTCGGCATGTGGTGGTGGTCGAGGACATCATCGACTCCGGCCTCACCCTGTCCTGGCTGCTGAAGTACCTGGCGTCCAGGTCGGCGGCGAGCGTGGAGGTGGTCGCGCTGTTCCGCAAGCCGGAGGCGGTCAAGGTGCAGGTCCCGGTGCGGTACGTCGGCTTCGACATCCCCACCGAATTCGTGGTCGGCTACGGCCTGGACTTCGCCGAGCGGTACCGCGAGCTGCCCTACGTCGGAGTACTCAAGCCCGAGGTGTACGCCCGTCGCTGACCGCCGCTGGTGTGTCAGCCGTCGGGAAACTCCCCGGGACGTCCAGGCCACTCCCAGGAAACAGCGCTACGGTATGCGGTGGCGCGGGTCAGCTGAACGCGCCGACGTGGGACCAGCGGACGGAGCGCGGGTCGACCGGGCTCGCGGACGCGCACCTCGTCACCACGGTGTACCTTCGAATGACCGTGGCGCTCGGTTGGCGCCCCGGAGTGGCTAACCAGACGGTCAGAACGTCGATCAGGAGGGTCCGGGCGCTGCGGCGCTCGACATACGTATGGAACGTACGCGTTTCTTCCGCCGGCCGGTGGTCTGGATCATCCTGGTGATCATCGGTGCGATAGCGCTCAGCTCGTTCTTCACCAACGGCCCCAGCTACCACAAGGTGGACACCTCGGTGGCGCTGGAGCGGCTGGAGCGGGGCGGCATCGACAAGGCGATATTCCAGGACCGGGAGCAGACACTCCGGCTAGACCTCGCCGAGCCGGAAGAGTTCGGCGACACCGAGACCGACCGGATCGAGGCCCAGTTCCCGTACGAGGTCGGCGACGAGATCTGGACCGACGTGCTGGCCGCCAAGGAGGCCGGCCGGGTCACCGGCCCGGCCGAGGCCGAGGTCTCCTCGGACAGCATCTTCATCACCCTGCTGGTCAACCTGCTGCCGATCGCCATCCTGGTGATCCTGCTGCTGCTGTTCATGTCGCAGATGCAGGGCGGCGGGTCCCGGGTGCTCAACTTCGGCAAGTCCAAGGCGAAGGTGATCACCAAGGACACCCCGAAGACCACCTTCGCCGACGTGGCCGGCTCCGAGGAGGCCGTCGAGGAGCTGCAGGAGATCAAGGACTTCCTCCAGAACCCGGCGAAGTACCAGGCCCTCGGCGCCAAGATCCCCAAGGGCGTACTGCTGTTCGGCCCGCCCGGCACCGGCAAGACCCTGCTTGCCCGGGCGGTGGCCGGCGAGGCCGGTGTGCCGTTCTACTCGATCTCCGGATCCGACTTCGTCGAGATGTTCGTCGGTGTCGGTGCCAGCCGGGTCCGTGACCTGTTCGAGCAGGCCAAGGCGAACGCCCCGGCGATCGTCTTCGTCGACGAGATCGACGCGGTCGGCCGGCACCGTGGTGCCGGCATGGGCGGCGGCCACGACGAGCGAGAGCAGACCCTCAACCAGTTGCTGGTCGAGATGGACGGCTTCGACACCAAGGGCGGCGTGATCCTGATCGCCGCCACCAACCGGCCCGACATCCTCGACCCGGCGCTGCTGCGCCCCGGCCGGTTCGACCGGCAGATCCCGGTCGACGCCCCGGACATGGAGGGCCGCAAGGCGATCCTGCGGGTGCACGCCCGAGGCAAGCCGTTCGCCCCGGACGTCGACCTGGACGCGGTGGCCCGGCGCACCCCCGGATTCAGCGGTGCCGACCTGGCCAACGTGATCAACGAGGCGGCGCTGCTGACCGCCCGGCAGGACGCCCGGGCGATCACCAACGAGGCCCTGGAGGAGTCGATCGACCGGGTGGTCGCCGGCCCGCAGCGGCGGACCCGGGTGATGGGCGACAAGGAGAAGAAGATCACCGCCTACCACGAGGGCGGTCACGCCCTGGTGGCCTGGGCCCTGCCACACGCCGCCCCGGTGCACAAGGTGACCATCCTGTCCCGGGGGCGGTCGCTGGGCCACACCCTGGTGTTGCCGACCGAGGACAAGTACACCCAGACCCGCGCCGAGATGATCGACACTCTGGCGTACGCCCTCGGTGGCCGGGCCGCCGAGGAGCTGGTCTTCCACGAGCCCACCACCGGTGCCGGCAACGACATCGAGAAGGCCAGCGCGCTGGCCCGGGCCATGGTCACCCAGTACGGCATGAGCGCCAAACTCGGCGCCGTCAAGTACGGCACCAACGGCGACGAGCCCTTCCTCGGCCGGACCATGGGCCACGAGCGGGACTACTCGGACTCGATCGCCGCCGAGATCGACAGCGAGGTCCGCGCCCTCATCGAGCTGGCCCACGACGAGGCCTGGGAGATTCTGGTCGAGTACCGCGACGTGCTCGACACCATGGTGCTGGAGCTGATGGAGAAGGAAACCATCTCCCAGTCCGACATGGCCCGGATCTGCGAGCGAGTGGTCAAGCGGCCACCGATGGCACCCTTCAACGGCTTCGGCAAGCGGCAACCGTCCACCGAGCCGCCGGTGCTGACCCCGGCCGAGAAGGAGGACCTCGGCCGGCAGGCGGTCGCCGACGGGGCACAGGCCGTCTTCGGCGGCGGCATGTCCGCGAACTCGGACGGCGGCATGTCCGCGAACTCGGACGGCACCTCCTGAGCAGCCCGAACCTACCGTCCAGCCCGTCGTCGACCGAACCGGACGACGACGCGCTGGACTATCTCGCCGCCCGGCTGATCAACGGCAAGCTCAACGGCACGCCGGTCGAGCGCTCCGTCGACCTGACCCGGATCGAGCACGCCGTACGGGAGATCCTCATCGCCGTCGGCGAGGACCCGGACCGTGACGGGCTGCGCCAGACGCCGGCCCGGGTCGCCCGGGCCTACGCCGAGCTGCTCGCGGGTCTGCGGGCCGACGCGGCCCAGGTGCTCACCACCACCTTCGAGGCTGACCACGACGAGCTGGTGCTGGTTCGCGACATCGAGGTGATGTCGCTGTGTGAGCACCACATGCTGCCGTTCCGGGGCGTGGCACACATCGGCTACATCCCCGGCACCACCGGCCGGATAACCGGCCTGTCGAAGCTGGCCCGCCTGGTCGAGGTCTACGCCCGACGACTACAGGTCCAGGAGCGGCTCACCGCACAGATCGCCGACATGCTGATGAGCCGGCTGGAGCCGCGTGGTGTGGTGACCGTCCTGGAGTGCGAACACATGTGCATGGCGATGCGCGGGATCCAGAAGGCCGGCGCCCGCACCATCACCTCGGCCGTCCGCGGTGTGTTCCAACGCGACGCGAAGTCCCGCGCCGAAGCGATGAGCCTGATCATCCACAGCTGACGCCGGCTGTTTCCGGTCTCTCGCCCGGCGGCTCAGGTTCACGCACGGCTGACACCAGTTGCCCGGTTCACCCGAGCAGCGAGATCAGTGCCGCCAGCACCAACGCCAGCACCAGCGGGACCGCGCAGACCAGCGCCCCCACCAACGGTGTGCGGTCCGGCCGTTGGCCCGGCCCGGCGAACACGAAACCGATCGCCAGCCAACCAAGGCCGAACGCGACCAGCGGCAGGACCAGTCCGCAGCCGAGGGCGTAGCCCACCGGCGCCCGGTCTCCGGCAACCACGAACATGGCCAACTGGATCATCAGTACGATCGCCGCGAACGGCCCGTACACCAGCAGGTTGCGTAGCCACGGCTGGGGACCGCCGGACGGACCCGCTGCGACGGCCAGGTCGCCGTTTGCGGCGTCGATCTGCGCGTGCGCCCGCGCGATCGCCGCCTGCCGAGCCGATGATTCGCCGGTCAGGGAGGCAGGCATCCCCACTGCGGCACCGGCCGAAGCCTCGGCTGATGCACTGACCGCAGCGTGGACTGCGGCTACCTCCGGCGGCACCGGATCGAGCACGTCAGGCGGTACGCCGAACCCGACCAGCTGACGCCGCTGGACAGCGAGGCGGTCGCGCAGCACCGTCAGGTCCACCTGGCGCCGGTCGCCGGCTGGACCGTCCGTCGGTAGCCCTTGGCCGTGGCGCAGCCGGGCCAGCCGCCGGGCGGCCGCCACGTACTCCGCCCACTCGCCTCCGGTGCCTTTCCCCGTCACGCCGCGCCCTCCCCAGTGTCGGCCACGGCGGGTTCCTCCCCGGTGCCGGCCACGGACCGGGCCGGTTGGAACGGTACGAAGACGGTGCGCCGGTCGGTCTGCGCGTCGTACAACAGTCCACGCTGCGGGCGGGGACGCCAGGCCGGCAGCCGGCCGGCGAGCCCGCCCGACCCAGCTGGCCTGGTCGGACCGGCCAACCCAGCCGATGCGACCCGCTCGACCTGGTCGGTCACTGGTCGATCGAGCAGGACGATCCCGGCGATCAGATCCGAACTTGGACCTAGGAATGCCAGGAACGGCTCCGGCTGCTCCCAGCCGGAGACCAGGTGGATGCCGCGGGCCGGCCCGGAATCCAACAGGTTGCGCAGGCGGGCGGCGGCCGGCCCGCCGAGTTCGAGAATGTCGGCCGTGGCGATGACCACGTACGCGGGGCCAGCCGCATCGCCCAGCGTCCGAAGTACCTCCAGATCCACGACCTCGGTTGGCTGACGGCCGTTGACCGCTCGGGCGAGCCCGGCTAACTGCTCCCGGTCGTGCTCGCCCATCGACAGCAACAGGATGCGGGCGGTGCCGGGCCGGTGGTGCGCCGCGACGCTGCGCACCACCGTGGCCAGCAGATCCGCCGTGCTGTCCCGGGAGCCGAAGATGGCGAGGTGGCGACCGGGGGCGCGTTCGAACCGGAACTCCGCTGTCCGCCCCGGCAGCTCGACGGCCCGGCCGAAGAGCCCGGCCGGGGTGTCCGGCGGGTCGGCCAGCACCCGCTGGTATGTCTCGTCCGATTCGAGTTCCGGCTGGCGGTAGCCGGCGAAGACCTGCGGCGGCCGGGCGTCAGCCGCGCGGCGGGACCACAACTTGCGGCGGAGCCCGGCCAACCCCGGCCGGTCGGTGTACGGGTCCGGAAAGTCGACGGTGCGTTCGTGGCCGCGGGTCGCCCCGCGCGGGCCGCCCAGCCCGCCTGCGGTGTTCACCACCGCCCGACCTGCCGGCAGCCCGACCGCGGCGTCGTTGTTCGGCTCCAGGAGCCAGTCACCGCCGGCCAGCACCACCCGGACCGGGAACTGGCTCAGCAGCGACTCCCGCCGCCACCAGCCACCGCCGGTCGACCTGTCGGCCGGATCGGGGCCGGCCCAGCCGCCCGACCCCGCCCAGCCGCCCGACCCGTCAGACCCGTCGGGTCCGATGCTCTGCTCCGACCTGGGAGCCGGGCCGGTCCCGGAGTCGGCGATCAGCAGGTGGACTCCGCTGCCGCGTCCGCCCCTGGCGATCCGTCCGAGCAGGTCGAGTGACTCGTCGGCGACCGGTTCGCTCAGGTCCAGCATCGGAGCCGGGTCCTTGAGGACGCAGAGCACGCGGGTCGTGCCCGTGGCGGCGGCGAGCTCGGCGAACCGGGTCGTCCCATTGCGGGCGGCCAGGAAGGATCGCCGGTCGACCTCCGCCGCCAACTGACGCAGCACCGACAGCCCGTACTCCGGGTCGGCGTCCACCCCGGCCGACGCGATGTGCGGCAGCCCGGACGGGTCGGTGGCGCCGGGCAGTACGCTGGCGAACGACTCGCCGGGCGACATATCGACCAGATGTACGGTCACCTCGGCGGGATCGTGCCGAACCGCCAACCCGTACAGAATGGTGGTCAGGAACCCGTCCACCTCGGAGCCGGCCTGGCCGGCCACCAACCAGTGCGGGGTGATGTCGTTGAACCGGAGCAGGACCGGGCGGTGCCCGTCGAACCCCGCTGCGGCCATCAGCCCGTCGGCGGCGGATTCGGCGACCGGGCCGCCCACCGGATCGGGCAGCAAATCGGTTAGCGGTGGACGGGAACCAGCCTCGGCCCGGGTGACGAGTTCCGCGCACACCTGATCGATCAGTTGCTGAGGCGGTTGCCGGTCCAGATACACCGGCGCGTCGAGCCCGCCGAGGTGGTCACCACCTGCTCCGGCCGGCAGGTCGCGGAAGGTGTCTCCGGGCGGGTCACCGACTAGGACGTACGGATTCCGTAGCCGCACCATGGTGCTCCGCGGCAGGTCGGCCCGGGCCTGTTCGGTGTCCAGCGGAGGTGGCGGCCAGCCGGCGACGACCAGATGCAGGCCATGCTCGGGGCCCACCTGGGCAAGCCGGGCGATCCAGTCGAGTACGGCACCGTCGGTGAGTTCGGGCAGCGAGGCGATCATCAGCAGCATGAACCGGCCCTGCCGGTGGTGTCGGGCGACCGCCGGTCGGGCCGGCCGGATCCACTGCTCCGCTTCGGCCAGCGCGGCCCGCAGCCCGGTGACGTCGGTGGCGGCCGAACGCAAGACGCCGGCCCCGATCAGCGGCCGGAAGGGGCCGAGTACATCCTCGCCCGCAGTGCCGACGCCGTCCACCGTACGCACCGAAAGCCGTTGCGGCGGTACGGCGGCCAGCAGGCGGAGCAGTACCGCGCGCAGCAGTCCGGCGACCCGCCGGTCGCGGATATCGCCGTCGAGCGTCAGATGACCGTTGCCGAGGAACGGGACGACCACCGGGAACCGGGCGTCGTCCAGTGGCTGGGCGATGCCGATCCGCAGGTGGCCGACGTGGTCGAGACCGCCCATCGGCATTGCTGGGGTCTGGGCGTCGAGCGGAGCGCCCCACCAGCCGGGGGCCAGCCGCGCCGCGAGGCTGCGGAGCTGCTCGGCGACCTCATGCTGATCGGAGCCGGTGGAACGTCGGCCGGCGGCCGCTTCCACCTGGCTCAGCGCGGCGACGACGGCTGCCGCCGAGCGGTGCAACGCGGCGGCGCGGCCCAGGTCCCTGCCCATGTCGACCACCTGCCTACCGCGCTGTACGGCAGCCCGTCCGTGGGCGCCGGTTGAGTTCAGACCTGAGACGGTATCCCAGCCGGTCCGCAACCGGATGCGGGGTGACCGACGTTTCTCGCCCGATCAGTACTCGCCAGGGTGCTTCGCCGGATATGCGACCAATTAGGACTCGGACCGGCTATTCAGTCTCACGTTCGCGGCGGATACTGTCGAGGGGTGGAGCAGACCCGGCCGGCGGCCCCCGTACGCCGCGAACGGGTGCCCCGGCAACGGACCGCTCCTGGCGTCGGAGCACCGCCCGTGGTGCCACCCGGCCGCCGGCTACGGCTGGCGCTGGTGCTGGCCGCCGGGATCACCGCGCTGCTCTGCCTCGGTGGCGTCAGCGTCGCGTTCGTCCTCTACACGAGCGTCACCACCCCCGACCGGGGCACCCCCGAATCAGCGACGCTGGGCTTCCTCGAGGCCTACCTGGTACAGCGCGACGACACCGTCGCCGCACTGCACCTCTGCGAGGATCCGTCGATCGCACCTCTTGCCGCCTACCGCGACAGCATCGTCGAGTGGGAGCAGCGCCAAGGGACGCTGTCCGCGAAAACCATCGGGCAGCTCACTACCGAGAACGCCACGGACAGCGACGCGGTTCTGACGGTGGTGATCGAACGTCGGATGGCCTCCAGCGGCTTGATCAACAGGCTGACGGACCGCTGGCGGATTACTGCAGTGGACGAGGGCGACTGGCGGGTCTGCCAGGTGGATCGGCTGGACTGACCGGTCGATGTCACTCCACCCAGACCAGATGGACCGGCAGTTCGATCGTCTCCGGCGGCTGGCCCGTCCACACCCACCGGTACCAGGCCAACTCGGTGGCCGCCCGGACACAGATGTCCCCGTCGGCACCGGAGTGCAACTCGGTCACCGCGCGTAGGTCACGGCGTTCCTGACCGTCGTCCATGTGCACCAGCCGTCGGCCGACCAGCGGCCCCGCGTCGACCACCGGCACCGGAAAGCGGGGTGCCGGGGCATCCAGCGACACGAGCCGGGACAGCACGTCGCCCCGCCCCGGGGCGGTCAGTGTGTCGTCCGGCTGCTCGACCCAGACCCGGTCGGCCGGCACCAGGGGAGCGAACACCTCCACCCCCTCCGATTCGGCCCGGTACCACTCCTGTTCCGGCAGCACCGGCACGTAGGTGCGGCTGCGCTGGACGACCTTCTCGTCGCCGCGCAGGTCGCCGCGCCATCCGGTGCCCGGCAGGCCGACCCAGACCCGCCGGCCGCGTAACGTGGCTGCGACGGCGGCCGGTACCAGCGCCGTCGGTCGCGGCGGTCGAGGTGCCCAGTCCGGCTGGTCCGCGAACGGATCCGGCATCGGTTCCCGGGTCAACTCAGCTCCTCCGGTCGGTCAGCCACTCTCGCCGAGCGGCGCGCCCCGCTCCCGCATGAACGGCACCGGGTCGACGGCTCCGCGGCTGCTGCGGTCTCCGTTGAGGTGGATCTCGTAGTGCAGGTGCGGGCCGGACGAGTTGCCGCTGGAGCCGACCTCGCCGATCACCTGTCCGGCGTCGACCAGGTCGCCTTCGTCAACTTCCGGCCGCTTCACCATGTGACAGTATCTCGTGATCACCTGGTCGGCGTGCAGGATGTCGACGAACCAGCCGCAGCCACCTTTGCTGGGCGAGCCGTCCACGTCGCAGTCGAGGCGGCCGTACTGGTCCGGGTCGCACCGGGAGACGATGACGCGGCCGGCCGAGGCGGCCCGGATCAGGGTGCCCTTCGGCTGGGCGATGTCCACGCCGTTGTGCCCGGGCCGGGAGCTGGTTCGGAAGCCGGACCCGACGTTGCCCGGCACCGGCCGGGTCCATCCCGAGGCGGCGACCTCGCCGTCGGCGGCGCAGCGCAGCAGCCCGTCCGGGCCGGCGACCGCGCGGGCCGCGCCGCCGGTGAGGATGTTGACGATCCGGGTCGCCAACGGTTCGTGCTTGGCGTACGCGTCCGGGAAGGCGCTGACCTGCACCCGCTGCGCGGCGTCGGTCAGCGCCATCGTCTCCCAGCCATCGATGGTGAGCAGCTTCTGGTAGAACTTCTGCGAGGAGTACGCCGGATCCTGTAGCTGTTCCGGGGTGCCCCAGCCCTGGCTGGGCCGCTGCTGGAACAGTCCGACCGAGTCGTGGTCGTTGCGGTCGCCGAGATGCCCCAGGTTTCGCAGTGCCGACTCCTGCATGGCGGTGGCCACCGCGATCACCCAGCCGCGCGGTGACACCGACAACTCTGCACCGACGTTGATGATCACGGCCGCGTTGGCGACCTGGTCCGGCCCGTACGGCCCGACCCGGGGTGCCTGGTCGGGATCGACCGGGCCGTCCCGCCCGCAGCCGAAGGTGGCGAACAACGCCGAGTCCGGCTCGTCGTCGCTGAACAGCACGGCACCGATCCCGCCGGTGCAGCAGAGCAGCACCAGCGTCGCGGTCAGCGCCACGGTCAAGGCGACGTGCCGGGCGGCACGGGTCCGCATGCCGGGGTTGTCGCTCATGCTTGCACCCAGTCGACGCCGTCGACCAGCCACTGTCCGTCGGGGCCGGTCAACCGTAGCCGCAACGTACCGGAATCCACCTCGATCACCACCTCGACCAGATTCGTCCCGTACGGGATGACCGCCGGTTCACCGGTCAGCCGCTCGGCCGGCACCGCCACCGGATCGACGCCGACCAGCTTCCCGGCCAGTTCCTCGGTGGCGTACGGACGCAGCCCGGCGTGCCACTGCTCGGCGTCGAGGCCGCGGTCGAGCCAGGCGGTCGCGAACGCGACGGCGACGGTCGGCGGATCGGCGGCACCGGGACTGGTCACCGGATCGGGTGCGGGTGCCACCGACCGGATTCCGTCGTCACCGGCGGTCGGGTCGATGGTCAACGCGGGTTGCGGACCCGGTGCACCCAGTAGCGGTCCGCTGGTCCCGTCATCACGGCCGACGACCTGACCGACGCCGACCACGCTGACCACGACGACGAGCAGCACGACCGCCAGCCCGACCCGGGACCGGAAGAGGAACCGGGTCAGGAAGGCGACGACGGTACGCATTCCAGGTCACCGGGCCTCGGTGCGGATGCGCGGCTTAGGCGCCTCGTCGGACTTGCGGGTGCTGTCGGGCCGGTAGACGGCGTACTGGTGCTCTTCGGCTGGGACGTCGGGCGCGGTCCACGTCGACGCACGACGGGGGCGACTCGATGGTCGTGGCGACCCGGGCTGGGTGGTGGGTTCGGAGCCGTCCTCCCGGCCGTCCGGCCGATCCCTGGCCGGTCCGGTGCCGCCGGCACCACCGGCGGGTTTGTCGCTGCTCGGGTCCTCCAACCGGGCCTCCGGCCGCACCACGGTCTGCTTGACGACGGTCTGGTCCCGTCCGTCCTTGGACTTGACCACGACCTGCTCGGGCTCGCGGGTCTCCCGGGTCTCCCGGAAGTACCGCAGGTGCCACGAACTGCCGCCGCCGTCCCGGCCGCCGAGGTCGGTGATCCGTCGGTACGGACGCAGCAGGAGCCAGCCGACCATGCCGCAGAGCCAGATCAGTACCACCTGCAGCCAGCCCGGCAAGGTGGGCGTGCTCATGATCAGGTCGACGGCGAACAGGTAGACGGCCGCCCCGGTGCCGAAGATCGCGATGTTGAAGACGGCGGCGACGACCGCGTTGCCGAGTCGACGCATCCCCGCTCCGGCCGGCCGGAGCAGACCGATGGTCCCGAGGATCGGCGCGGCGACGACCGCCCAGCGGAACAGCAGGAACCCGAGCAGAACCAGCAGCGACGCGGCGAGGTCGAACATGGCGAACATGGCTGCCGCGAAGATGGCGATCAGGCCGGTGCCGACCCGGTCCATCTCCCGGATGCCCTGCAGATGCTCGTACGCTTCCGGATCCTCGGTGCGGATCTGCTCGGCGACCGTCATCCACTGCCGGTTCTTCTGCGAAAGGATGGCATCCCGGCGCTGTGGATCGGCACGCATCAATTCGATCTCCGACCAGGTGAATGCCTGGGCGTCGTAGAGCGCGAAGCCGTACTTCTCCGCTGTCGGGCTGTCCGCCGAGCCAAGTACTCCGCGCAACCAGTTGCGGTACAACATGGCCGAGGTGATGGTGTCGCTGGCCCGGACCGCTGGCGGACGCTGATCGGAGCAGCGTTTGGCGTCAGCTTCCGGGCACTCCTCGGCTGGGATCTCGACGGCCCGCGGTCCGACAGCCTCGTGGACCACACCCAGTGTGCTGGTCAGCGCGTCGTCCGCCAGGTTCGCCGAGCGGACCGGCCAAGCGGCGATCGCGGTCACCACCACCATGATCAGGACTGCCCAGCCGGCCGTCGTGATCATGTTGCTCATGTCCGACTGACGTGACCGCCAGATCAGGTAGAGACCGACCACACAGAGGGTGATCAGCCCGAAGACCGTGAAGACCTCGTCGTAGATCGCGGTGGTCGCCTGCGCCACCAGCGGGTCGGCCCAGGCGTACATGGTCCCAGGGTCCCAGGCCCGTTCCCGGATCGCGTTGGACGCCCCGACGATTGCGGTGGCGACCATCATCTCCAGGTTGGCGACCCCGTTGAACACGCCGACGTCGGCGCTCACCACCGAGGAGGCGCACCCGCCGTTGAGGTCGTACGTCGGGAACCGGTAGCCGGCGTACCCGTAGTTCATGTACAGCCCGCTGGCACCTTCGGTCTGCTCCGGTTGGGTGGCGAACCAGCCGCCGAAGCCGGAGTCGGGGGCGCTCGGTGCCGGCGGGTCGAGGCACTGCGCACGAGCCGAGCTGACGTCCTGCAGCCGGTCCAGACAGGCCCGGAAGTCGGCCTGCCAGGCCTCGACCGGACACAGGTCGACCGGTGCCTGGGCGGGCAGCTGGGCGACCGGCGCGACCGGGGCGGCCTGGGCCGGCGGGGTAGCGCCGAGCACCGGCCAGGAGATGCTCGCCACGGCGGCTGTCAGGACGGCGAGCAGGAGCGCGGTGCACCGGGTCGCGGTCCTCGCCACGTCATACCTCCAGGTCACTGAGCGCGGTCGGCAGACCGGCGGGTGCCGCCTGCGGCGTACCGGGTGTGGTGTCCAGATGATCGAGCAGTCCGTCCACGTACGAGACGTCCACCCGGACCTTCTGCACCCGACCGTCCACGTCGCGCATGATGAACTCCCGGAAGCCCAGCCGGCTCGCGGAAGAACTGTCTACGCTAGACAACGAGGCGAGCGTCGCCTCGTAACCGTCGTCCACCGGGACGCGCAGCAGGCGCAGCGCCTCGGCGGCGATCTCCTCGTCCTCGGCGATCCGGCCGACGAAGACGGTGGAGACCAGGTTCTGCACGTCCAGCCCGAGGATGTCCCGTGGATTCTGCGACGAGACCAGCGCGGCCAGGTTCCATTTGCGGGAGTCACGGGCCAGCCGGACCAGGAAGGACCGGCCGGACCGCCAGCCCTCCATGAAGTGCGCCTCGTCGAGGCCAACCAGTTTGCGCGACCCCATCGAGCCGCCGTAGCAGCGGCGTACCGCCAGCCGGTGGGCGGTGTGCAGCATCGGCAGCGCCAACGCCTCCTCGGCCGACCAGTACTCGCGTTCGATCTTCAGGTCGGGCAGCCGTAGCCCGGCCATGGTGATCACGGTCAGCGCGGCGTCGGCACCGAGCAGGCCCGGCTCCGGTGCACCGAAGAACAGCAGGGCCAGCGGCATCTCGGCGGTGTCCAGCAGCAGGTTGGCCAGCTCACGGCCGTCGTCGTCGAGCCCGCTGAGGCAGGCGACCACATCGTCCAAGGTGGAGGTTTCCTCGGCGGGCACCTGGCGGACCGCGTGCCGCAGCAGCGTGGCCGTCGACGACTCCCGGGCAACCTGCGGCGGCACCAGCATCATGCAGATGTCCTGGACCAGCATCCGGCGTTCGGCCCGGGCGTTCGATACGGAAATCTCGTACTCGCGGTCGCCGGCGGCTCCGGTGGCGAACTCGCCGCGCACCGGTGTCGGGATGAGTGAGTACGGCGCCAGGGTGCCCTGTTCGGAACCGGTCAGGTTTAGCACCCGCGAGTACGGCCGCAGCTCCGGCATGGCGCAGAGCCGGGCCAGCGGCCCGGACGGGTCGAGCAGGGTGACCTGCACGCCGCGCCGGGCGGCCAGGTAGCCGAGGGCGCCGAGCAGCGTCGACTTGCCGCCGCCCGGCTCGGCGACGAAGACGGCGAGCCCGGAACGTTCCCGGACCTCCATCGGGAAGTGCAGGTCGAGGAAGACCGGACGGCGGCAGGTGCCGGCGGTACGCCCGATCAGGTCGCCGCGCCGGTCGCCGACCGTCGACGCGGCCTGCGGCAGCGCGGCGGCCAGCAGGTTGACCGGCATCCGCCGGATGTATCCGGTGTTCGCCACCGGCTCCCCAGGGATGAACTCCCGGGCCAGCCAGTCCTGGTTCTTCGGATGCTGCAGCGAGATGCGCATCTCCCGGGAGTACAGCTGGATTAGCCGGCGGGCCCGTTCCAGACACTCTTCGCGGGTCCGGCCACCGACGGCGATCCGGTGCCAGCCGTGCGCTCGGGCGGACTCGACCGGCAGGCCGGTGGTCATCTCGTCACCGATGTGCAGGGCCCGCTTGGCGAGCCGTTCCAACTCCGGCGGCGCGTCGATGCCGTGCTCGGCGTAGTCCAGTTGCTGCGAGCGAATCATCCGGAGCCGGTGCTCCAGGTTGCGAAACGAGTCGGCTGGTCCGAGCAGGTCGATCCGGGAGGAGATTTCCATCGGCCACGGCAGCCGTTCGTGGAAGTGCATCCATGGCTCGTGCCGCTCCGGGATCTCCAGCGGCTCCATTCGGCCGACTGCCAGCACCGCGACGTGCCGCTCCTCGCCGGTCATCCGGTTGACCAGCTTGAGCGTCGAGCCGTACGGGGTACGGTAGCGCTCGACCTGCTCGGTGAGGGCGAGCAGGTCGCCGCGGTCCCAGTTGCCGTCCCGCACCGGCGAGAGCATGGTTGGCGGGTTCATGCAGAGCGCGACCGACCGGTAGAGTAGCCATTCGAGTTCGCCGGCGGTGACCCGTCGACCCCGCATGCCGAAGGCACCCAGCACCTCGTCGAACTGCTCGACCATCCGGCCGAGCCGGCGGCGTTCGCTCTCGGCGACGCCGCGCCCGAACAGCCGCAGCACCCGTTCGGACAGTGAGTCGCCGAGCGACCGGCGGGCGAAGGTGATGCCCAGGTAGGTCTGCCCCTCGGCGTGGTTGACCGCCATCAGGTGCCGCTGGGCGGCGACCAGATGGTCGGACCAGGAGACCGCGTCGGAGACGTTGGGCAGGGGGTTGCTGGTCAGCGAGTCGATGGTGCGGGCCCACTCGTCGGCCGGGAACGGCCGGGTCGTGCGGCGTAGGTGCACCCGGAATCCGGCCAGGCCGGCGTACTGCTCGGAGATGGCGGACAGCAGCACTTCCCGCTCGGCGTCGGGCCGGAACGCCCAGCGTACCTCGGGCAGCCAGTACCAGGCGGTGACGGTGTTCGGGGTGAAGGTGAGATGGCCGGCGATCTCGGTGATGGCGAGTTCGGCGGCCGGATCCCGGTCGGTGAACTTGACCTTCGGGGGGCGGATCGGCACCGGCTTGATCAACTTGTCCGGTCGGTCGGCCTCGTCGGCCCGCCGGCGGGCCCGCTTGCCCTTGCCCTTACCGCGGACCGGTGCATTGGCCGGCGGCGGCTGGTGCACCGGTGCGGGTGCGGTGCGCTGTTGGGGTGCGGTTGCGGCGTGCTGCTGGGGTGCTGGTGCGGCGTGCTGCGGCATCGCCGGTGGCCGGCGTTGCGCTGGTGTGCCATCTCGCTGCGCTGCCTCGGCCGGGTGTGCCGAGTCGGGCCGGTTCCGAACGGGTTGCTTGGTCGGACCGGGCCGGCGGGGGGCGGTGGGCGGTGGCGGCAGGACCGGTGCCGGCGGCACTGTGGACGCCGACGTGACCGGCTGGCCGTCGCGCGGTGCGGCCGGTTCGGCTGCGGGGGCCGGGCCGCCGGTGGTACGCGGGGTGGGCATGGCAGTCCGGCGCTGAACCGGTGGGTCGGGGGAACCGGACAGCGCCGAGCCGATCGGACCGGCGGGTGGGGTGTTCCTGGCTGACGCGTCGCCGGGAGTTCCTTGCGGATCGTGGCGGGTGGGCGGTCCGATGGCGGTCTGCTGGGCCGGCGGTGCGATCGCGTCGTGTCGGGCGGGCGGTTCGATGGCGTCGTGCTGCGTTGGTGGTGCGATCGCGTCGTGTTGGGCCGAGCGCCGGATTGCCGTCCGTGGCGTGCGGCCCGGCTGGTGGCCACCGGCCGGGCCGGCACCCGGAAAAAGGTCCAGGAATGGCGAGTCGATGTCGGTGTTGTCGCTCATACCGGCTCTGGGGGTGGGCACTGGTGGCGCCGGCGGTGGGGTCCGCGTCGGCCGGCTGCTGCGGGACGCTGCGGGTGCTTGGAAGTAGGCGACCGCGCCGTGGCTGGGGCTGGTGACCAGTCCGGTGTCGGTCGACTCGCCCAGCGCGGCGTCGTAGTCGCTCGATCGCTTACCGTTACCGCGGGTGCCGGCCGGCTGGCCGGCCGGGTGGGAGGAGCCCGGCGGGGTTGATCGGCTCATGCCATCGCCTCACGCCGCCCGCCAGCCGGGTGGGCGGCGGCTGTGGTTCGGTGGTTGGTGCGGGTCATGCCAACTCCTCCCGAATCCGGATGTGGCTGGCGACCAGCCGCGGGTCTCGCTGTTCGGCGGCGGGTTCCCTGGTGCGGCGCCAGTCGGTGAGGGCGGTCCGGACCACCATCCGGGCGGGCCGATCCGGGTCGACGTACCGGAAGATGAAGGAGGTGGTGACGATCGCCAGTGCGATCTCCCAGGCGGGGAAGAGCTCCACGGTGAAGGTGAACGCCCAGTGGATGAACATGTAGAGCGGTACGAGGAGGATGAAGACCCCGTACTGGGCATATGGCAGGTGGATCGGCAACGTGTAGCCGGGCGGGCCGAGGTAGACCAGCCGGGCGCGGTAGATGTCGTCGTCGGTACGCAGCCGCATCCTGTGCCCCGCGCTCTATTCGAACATCAGGTTGATGAGGTAGTCGCCGACGAAGAAGAGCGTCGCCGCTCCGGCGATGAACGCCAAACCCACGATCGCGATCGCGGAGCTGGTCAGGACCTTGGAGATCTCACCTTTGCTGGCCCGGCCGATGAAGATCACGCCCAGCACCGCCAGCAGGATCGGCGCGACCTTGCTGGCAAGGAAGGAGACAACGCCCTCGGTGTTGAAGCCGGTCGGTGCCGGGTCCGGCTCACCGGCCGGCGCGGCCAGTAGCGGCAGCGTGTCGACAACGGAGGCCATGGCGGCGTTGACCGTGTCGACGAGCGTTGTTTCGATCATGGGAACCTCCCCGGTGTGCGGCCGGCGAAGCCGGGGCACTGCAGTTGTCCAGCCTCACGGACGTGTCGGGTCGTGCCGCGAGTTTCGACCCTGCGTCCGGCGATCACCGCGTACGGTGAAGATTTGTGGGCTTTTTGTCCAACTTCAGCCCTTCTCCTCGGCGTTGCCCTCGCTGACCACCAGCAACTGCAAAGCGTACGGGCCACCCCTGTCTGGTACAAGCTGCGTGCAACTCGACCGACAGCGCCGCCGTGCCGCCGTTGTCTGGTTCGAGAGTACCCAGCATGCCCTCTGCCGGCCGACACCGAGCCGCGCCGGTACCGTCCTACCCGTGACCGATCTGCTGCGGCCGGCCCGGCCGGTCGTGATGGGCGTTCTCAACGTCACGCCTGACTCCTTTTCCGACGGCGGGCGGTACGCCGACCTCGACGCCGCCGTCGCCCACGGCGTCCGGCTGCACCGCGACGGCGCCGACCTGATCGACGTCGGCGGTGAGTCGACCCGGCCGGGCGCGGTGCGGATCGACGCCGCGACCGAGGCGGCCCGGGTGCTTCCGGTCGTCCGGGCGCTCGCCGCCGCCGGCGTACCGATGAGCATCGACACCACCCGGGCGACGGTCGCCGCCGCCGCGCTGGCCGCCGGGGCGGTGGTGGTGAACGACGTCTCCGGCGGTCTGGCGGATCCACGGATGGCCGAGGTGGTCGCCGAGGCCGGCTGCCCGTGGATTCTGATGCACTGGCGCGGGCACTCCGACCGGATGCAGGACCTGGCGCACTACCGCGACGTGGTCGGCGAGGTCCGCGCCGAGCTCGCCGCCCGGATCGACGCCGCGCTGACCGCCGGGGTGGCCGCCGACCGGCTCGTCGTCGACCCCGGTCTTGGCTTCGCCAAGCGGGCGGAGCACAACTGGCAGCTCACCGTCCGTCTGCCCGAGCTGCTCGACCTCGGTTGCCCGTTGCTCTTCGCGGCCAGCCGCAAGTCCTACCTGGGCCAACTGCTCGCCGACCCGGCAGGCCAGCCACGGCCGGTCGACCAACGGGCTGCGGCGACCATCGCCACCAGTCTGTTGGCGGTCGCCGCCGGCGCCTGGGGAGTCCGGGTACACGACGTCCGGGACACCGTCGACGCGCTGGCGGTGTGGCAGGCCAGCGGACGCCCCAGGATCGTCCCGGACGCCGACGAGCCGCCGGGGAGCCGTCAATGACCGACCACCAGCCCGCCGCAGGGCCGTCGCCCAATCTGGGTGCCGTGCGGCCGTCAACGACCGACCGGATCGTGCTGACCGGGCTGCGTGCCCGTGGTCGGCACGGCGTCTACCCGCAGGAACGGGCCACCGGGCAGGACTTCGTCGTCGACGTCGAGCTCACCGTCGACCTCGCGCCGGCGGCCGCCTCGGATGACGTCACCAACACCGTGCACTACGGCGAGCTGGCCGACCGGCTGGTCGCGATCGTCAGCGGCGAGCCGGTGAACCTGATCGAGACGCTGGCCGACCGGCTGGCCGCCCAGTGCCTGGCGGACCACCGGGTCTGTTCGGTCACGGTGACCGTGCACAAGCCGCAGGCGCCGATTCCGCACTCGTTCACCGACGTCGCGGTCGTGCTGACCCGGAGCCGACCGTGACCCGGGCGGTGCTTGCGCTGGGCAGCAATCTCGGTGACCGGTACGGGCGGTTGCGCGCGGCGGTACGGTCGCTGGACGACGTACTGCTGGTCGTCTCCGGGGTTTACGAAACCCCGCCATGGGGCGACCCGGCGCAGCCCGACTACCTCAACGCGGTCGCGCTGGTGGCCGACCCGGGTGCCGCGCCGGCCGATTGGCTCGACCGGTGCCGCGGCCTCGAACGGGCCGCCGGGCGGGTGCGTGACCCGGACCGGCCGTACGGGCCCCGCAGTCTGGACGTGGACGTCGTCGCCGTGTGGACCGACGACGACACCCCCGTGTTCAGCGACGATCCTGAGCTGGTGCTGCCTCACCCCCGGGCACGGCTGCGGGCGTTCGTGCTGCGACCGTGGATCGACATCCAGCCGTACGGCCACCTGCCCGGCCACGGCTGGCTGACCGACCTGCTCAACCACGATCCGGTCGCCGGGGACCTGCTCGAACTGCGCCCCCGACCGGATCTGCCGCTAGAGTCGACCCAGTGAACGTGCGTCTGTCGATCACCTTGCCGGGGTTGATGCTGCCGTGACCGGACCGGGAGTCAGTCCGCGTGGACGGGAGCCTGACGAGCCGCGGATGGGGCCTACCAGGTCGTCCACCCTGGTGGTGGCGGCGCTGGCCGCCGCGGCGGTCGGCTGGCTGGTGATCAGCAGCTGGTACGTACGGATGCCGGTCCTACCCTGGCTACCCTCCGTGACTTTGGCGGCATTGGCCGTGTTCGAAGGGTACGCGGCGCTGAACACCCGGGCCCGGGTCGACCGCCGGCCTGGGCACGATCCGGTCAACCCGCTGCTCGCCGCCCGCTTCGTGGTGTTGGCCAAGGCGTCCTCCCTCGCCGGGGCGATCTTCGCCGGCTTCTACGCCGGTCTGGTGCTGTGGCTGTTCATCCAGCCGACCCGGGCGGCGAGCAACGACCTGCCGACCGCCGGCAGCGGTCTGGTCGCCGCAGTCGCGCTGGTGGCGGCGGCGCTCTGGCTGGAGCGGGCCTGCCGGGTCCCGAACCGCCCGGAGGACTCCGACGCCCCGGACCAGCCGGCCGACTGACCCCTTCCGCTTCCTGACTGACCAGTCTGTCAGGCCGGTCCGCCGGGCCGGTGCCAACCCGGCATCGACCCGGTCCCGGGCATCTCGGCCGGATACGGGGGGTGACGGCCGGACCCGGTCGCGGGTACGGTGCCTGCGACCGGTACGGCTGCCCGGGCCACCGCGCGGACGCCACACGCTGGTCGATTGAGCGACCAGAGGAGACGCGGTATGGCGTACGACGATTCGCCTTATCGCCGGCGGAACGCGAGCACCTCGGATCCGACCGGCCACCGTCAGCCCGGCGACACCCGCTACGGCGACACCCGCTACGGCGACACCCGCTACGGCGACACCCGCTACGGCGACGCGCGGTATCCGGCGGCCGAGCCCGGTCGGCGCGGCCCGGCCGGCCACTCGACGAGCTCCTTCTCCACCGTTGCGGACTTCTCCACCACCGGACGCTCCACCACTGCGGACTTTGCCGCGACCGGGAACTCGCCCGCTGCCGCGGACCGGCCCACGCATGGCTCCTCTACCACCCGGCACAGCCGCCGTCGCCTGACGTCCACCGCGCTCGACGACGTCTTCGACGACCCCTACCACGGCGAACGCGGCCGGGACCGACTCGGCGTGCACCTCGTCTGGGAACTGATCCTGCTGCTGGCGGTCGGTGGGATCGGCTATCTCCTCTACCAGGTCGACCCGGGCCTCACCAGCGCCGGCACCCGCGATCCGCTGCTGGTCTACGCGACCGGGCTCGGCCTGTTCGCGCTCGCCGCCGGGATCACGCTGCGCGCCGGGGCGCCGAACCTGGCCATCGGACCGGTGGCGGTGGCCGCCGCGCTGCACTTCGCCGAGAACGGCGACAACGGCGTGGTGCCGGTGCTGGTCACCGGCACCATCTGGGCGGTGGTGCTCGGCGCGGGGACGGCGCTGCTGGTCACCGGCCTGCAGGTGTCCGGTTGGGCGGGCAGTCTGGTCGCCGCCTGCGTGGCGGTCGTCTTCATCCAGCAGCGGTCCGGCCCGGTCGACCTGCAGGGTGCCTTCGACCCGACCGGCCAGGCGTTCGTGCTCTTCGGCGGCTTCGTCGTGCTGGCGTTGCTCGGTGGATCCCTCGGCACGATCAAGTCGATCCGGCGGGGGGTCGGGCGGTTCCGCCCGGTTGCCGATCCGGCCGATCGGCGGGGCGGCGTCGCCGCGCTGGTCACCAGCGGTGCGCTGATCCTGTCGATGGTCTTCGCGGTGGTCGGCGGGGTGCTGCTGGCCGCCGTCGGCAACGGCCCGGTCAGCCCGTCGGTGGGGCTGGAGTGGACAGCGGTGGCGATCGGTGCGGCGCTGCTCGGCGGGACCAGCGTATTCGGCCGCCGGGGCGGTGTCTTCGGGACCGTGTTGGCGGTGATCGGCCTGACCCTCTTCATCAGGTACGCAGAGCTGCGCGACCTCGACATCGCGCTGTACGCCACCGGTGCCGTCGCGGTGGTGGTCGGGCTGGCGGTGACCCGTCTGGTGGAGACGTTCGGCCGGCCACGGTCGACGTCGGTCGACGACGCCGACGAGGCCCAGGAAGCCGAGCAGACCGCAGGCGAGTCGACTGGTGAACCCGAGCCGGTCTACTACGACGGTCAGCCGGCGGACTGGTCGGAGCCGGCCCGGACCGAGGCCGGGTGGCCATCCGACCCGCCAACCGGCGGCCAGCAGTCCTGGTCGGCCTCCCTGCCCGCCCAGCCGGCGCCGGCCCGGGACCGCTGGGACACCAGCGACAACTGGGGCGCCGACGACCACTGGGGCACCGAGAGTCGCTGACCCACGCCGGCTCGCCTGGCCTGCCGCCGGCCTGCCTGACCCGCCGACAAGCCCGCTAGCTACCGAGCCAGCGACGGGCCGGCGGGTTAGGCTCGCGGGCATGACCGAATCGCCGGCCGCGAACCACGCCACGCCGACCTTCGAGGAGCTCGATCAGCTCTCCACCGAGCAGTTGCGGGAGCAGGCGTTCGAGCTGGCCCGGCAGCGTAAGGACCTGGGCTTCTTCTGGTCGATAACTCAGCGGCTGTCCCGGGCCGACGACGCCAGTGAGCTGGACGGCGCGCCGAACTCGATCGGCCCGACCGTCGAGGACGCTGTGGCGCTGTGGCGGGAGTTCACCGGCCACGAGTACGGCGAGTCGGAGCCGTTGCTACGGGCAGCGTTCATCGACTACCTGCTAAGGCCCGGGCAGCGGAGCTGACGCAGGTCAGCCGGCATCGGGTCAGCTGGCGTCGAGGATCCGGCGTCGGCTCACCACGCCGATCGGCTGGTCGGCGTCGTCGACCACCCGGGCGTGCTCCGCGCCGGTGACCAGCAACCGGGCCAGCGCGTCGTAGAGCGAGGTACCCAAAGCGAGGGTGGGCAGCCCGGCCGGAACCGGGTCCGCCGGTTCGTCGTCGAGCAGTTCGCGGCTCACCGGGGTGACCGCGAGCCGGCGGATCGCCCGGTCGGCGCCGACGAACTCGGTCACGAACGGGGTCGCCGGCCCGCCGAGTAGTTCGGCCGGTGCCGCGTACTGCTCCAGCCGGCCGCCTTCGGACAGTACGGCGATCCGGTCGCCCAGCCGTACCGCCTCGTCCAGGTCGTGGGTGACCAGCACGATTGTCTTGCGTACCTCGGCCTGCAGCCGGAGGAACTCCTCCTGCAGCCGGCCGCGGGCGATCGGGTCGACCGCGGAGAACGGCTCGTCCATCAGCAGAACGACCGGGTCGGCGGCAAGCGCCCGGGCGACGCCGACCCGCTGGCGTTGTCCGCCGGACAGTTCGTGCGGGTAGCGCTTGCCGTACCGGCCCGGTTCCAGCCCGACCAGGTCGAGTAGTTCGTCGGCGCGGCGCCGGATCCGGTCCCGCTGCCAGCCGAGCAGCCGGGGGACCGTGCCGACGTTGGCCCGGATGGTCTGGTGCGGGAAGAGCCCCACGTGCTGGATCACGTACCCGATCCGGCGGCGCAGCAGTACCGGGTCGACCTGGGTGACGTCCTCGTCGCCGAGCATGATCCGCCCGGTGGTCGGCTCGATCAGCCTGTTGATCATCCGGAGCACGGTGGACTTGCCGCAGCCGGACGGGCCGATCAGCACCACCAACTGGCCGGCGGGGATCTCCAGGGAGAGGCTCTGTACGGCGCGTGTCCCGTCCGGGAACCGCTTGCCGATGTCGGTCAAGGTGATCGCTGCCGCGCCGTCGGCGTCGGTGTCCCGCACGGTACCGTCCACCTGTGTCCTTCCACCTGCTCGCCGGCCGGGCTGACCCGGGTAACCCGTGGTTCTCCGGTCAGTACATCCAGGACAACTGGTCGACGATCGTCGCCGCGTTGACCGAACATGTCGCCCTGACGGTACAGGCGGTGCTGATCGCCGCGCTGCTGGCGGTGCCGCTGGCGGTGGTCGCGTACTGGTTCCGGTCGCTGACCGGGCCGATCCTCGCCCTCACCGGCGTGCTCTACACCATCCCGTCGCTGGCGCTGCTCGCCTTCGTCGCACCCTACGTGGGTGCGACAAATCCCGCGTCGGTGCTGATCGCCCTGGTGCTGTACGCGTTGCTGCTGGTCGTGCGCAACTCGCTGGCCGGGCTGAGTCAGGTGCCGGCGGCGACCATCGAGGCGGCCGACGGGATGGGGTACGGCCGGTTCGGTCGGCTGCTGCGCATCGAACTGCCGTTGGCACTGCCCGGCATCATGACCGGCTTGCGGCTGGCCACGGTCTCCACGGTCGCGCTGGTCACCATCGGCTCGCTGATCGGCTACGGCGGCCTCGGTGATCTGATCTTCAGTGGCTTCCGGAACAACTTCTACAAGGCCCAGATCCTCACCGGTACGCTGCTGAGCGTGGCGCTGGCCCTGCTGCTCGACCTGCTCCTGGCGGGTGCCGGTCGGCTGCTGACGCCCTGGGCCCGGCGGGTCGCCCCGTGAGCCGGCGGACCGTGGCGGCGAACCCGATCGAGCAGGCGGTGACCTGGCTCAACGACCCGCTCAACTGGACCAACCCGGGTGGGGTGCTGGACCGCCTCGGTGAGCACCTGACCATCTCGGCCGCCGCGGTCGCGGTCGGCTGCCTGGTGGCCTGGCCGGTCGGACTGTGGCTCGGGCACATCGGCCGGGGCGGCGGCCTGGTGGTGCTGGTGTCGAACCTGACCCTGGCGGTGCCGACCATCGCCCTGCTGTCCATTCTGCCGTTGACCTTCCTGGGTTTCGGTAAGCCGCCGGTGATCCTGGCGTTGGCGGTGTTCGCCGTACCGCCGCTGCTGGCCAACGCGTTCACCGGGATCCGGCAGGTCGATCCGCAGGTGCGGGAGGCAGCTCGGGGGATGGGGCTGTCCGGCTGGCAGGTGCTGCGCCGGGTCGAGTTGCCGCTCGCGGTGCCGTACCTGGCGGCCGGGTTCCGGACCGCGGCGGTGCAGGTGGTGGCGACGGCGGCGCTGGCGGCGTTCGTCAACGGCGGAGGTCTCGGGCAGATCATCAGCGCGGGCTTCGGGTTGGGCATCTCGATCGGCGGCGGCCAGATCCTCGCCGGCGGTCTGTTGGTGGCGACCCTGGCGCTGATCACCGAAGGGCTGCTGGCGGTGCTCGAACGGGCGTTCACTCCGCGGCCGCTGCGCCGGCCCGGCCGGCGGGCGAACGAGCAGACCAGCGCGGTCGGTTCGGGTTGAGCGCGTCGCTTTCCGTCTGGGCCGGATGACGATCCGGTGACAACCGATCTTCATCTGTTGTCGGACCCTACGTTGAGGATGTTCGGTAGAGGGAACGGGTGACGGCATGCCGGCACGGGCCGGGGCCCCGTCGCGGCTGCCGTGCTGCCCGCAGCACGCTCGCGCGGGCATGTGCCGCGCCCGTCGGACACGCGGCCGGCCCGATGGGGTCGCGCCGGGACACAGGAGGCGGGCAATCATGCATGCACGGACACGTATCGCCCTGAGCGCGGTCGGCGCGCTCACCGCGGCGGGGTTCCTCGCCGCATGTGGCGAGGCGGGGTCTTCCGGCACCGAGGCGCCGGATGCCGGCGCGTCCGGTGCTGGCTGCGCACCGGTAGCCGGAGACCAGCTAGTGGTGCTGACTGACGACAAAAAGCTGCAGAACACCGACAACATCGTGCCGGCGGTCAACGCCGACGCGGCATCGCCGCAGGTCGTCGCCGCCCTGAACAGGGTGTCGGCCGCGTTGGACACCGAGAAGCTGATCGGGCTCAACCGGGCGGTCGACGTCGACCGGCAGACGCCGCAGGCCGCGGCCGAGGAGTTCGCCGCCGCCGAGGCCCTGACCGACGGTATCGAGACCGGACCGGGCGGTGAGTTGATCGTCGGCGCGGCCAACTTCAGTGAGAGCGAGACCCTGGGCGAGTTGTACCGGATCGTGCTGACGGCGGCGGGTTACGACGTCACCGTGCAGCAGATCGGCAACCGTGAGCTGTACGAGCCGGCGCTGGAGACCGGGGAGATTCAGGTGGTGCCGGAGTACGCGGCCACCATGGCGGACTTCATCAACAACAAGGTCGCGGGGGAGAACGCCCCAGCGATCTCGTCGCCGGACCTGGACGAGACGATGACCGGGCTCCGCGAGGTCGGCGAGCAGGTCGGCATCGTCTTCGGCGAGCCGTCCGCGGCACAGGACCAGAACGCGTTCGCGGTGACCAGTGCCTTCGCCGACGAGTACGGCGTTCGTACGCTTTCCGACCTGGCGGAGAAATGCTCCGGTACGGCGACCGTCCTGGGCGGTCCGCCGGAGTGCCCGCAGCGTCCCAAGTGCCAGGAAGGGCTGGTCGAGGTGTACGACTTCCGGGCCGGCGAGTTCAGCTCCCTCGACGCCGGTGGGCCGCAGACCAAGACCGCGTTGACCACCGGCGAGATCAGTGTGGGTCTGGTGTTCTCGTCGGACGGGGCGTTGGCGACCGGCTGATTCTCCTGGCCGGCGCGGGCTTTCGCCGGCCACCCGGGCTGTGGAGCCTACCTTCTCGGACAGCAGGCGGTACCCGTTCCGTTGATCTGTAGTTGTCGGTAGGCTCCACAGCCATGTCCGCTCCCGAGGCCGAAGAGGAGCCGCGCCGCACGGTTCCGCTCAAGTGGCTTACCTGGGGTGGCCTGGGCCTGGCGCCGCTGGCTGCGCTTTTGCTGTTACTCGGCGACGGCGACGGCTCGTTGCGACTGGCGATGGTGATCGCTATCGCGTCGGTGGTGTTGATCGGATTGTCAATCACCTTGCGTGGCGGTGTGGAAACTATGCGCGCCGACATGGAGGATGCGCTCGTCGAGGAAATGGATGTGCTCCGCGAGGACGTGCGCAACGACATTTCCACCGCCGTCCGGGCGACGCACCGCGCCTTCGGCGAAAAGATGCAGGTGGTTCAGGACGACGTCGAGGCGCTTAGTGGCCAGCTGGACGTGGTCCGTGCCGAGATCGCCCGCAGTGAACCGGCCCGGGAAAAGCCGGGCGGTGACCGCGCCGGCTACGACCGGTTCGATCAGGCTGCTCCGGCGTCCGCCGTACCGGCGGCAGTGCCGGCCTCCGGCCCGACCGGGGCTGCTGGCTACGGCGGCCAGTACGGCTCCGGCAGCCAGTACTCATCCGGCGGCCAGGCCGGTCGCGCCTCGGTCCCGGCGGTCAGCGGCACCGTACTGCCCCGCCAGCAGGGGCCGAACGGCGTCGTTCGGCAGCCGGAGACCGTCCAGGTGAGCACCCGGCACGTTGTCGACCCACGGGCCGACGACGAACCCGCCGGCACGGTGTACGGCGGGACCCGGTACGGCGGCCGGGGCGGCGAGTCCATTGACGGTGAGTGGTCCGCACCGGCGACCCGTGGGCGGCGTTCCGCCGAGCCGGACGAGGAGTCGTGGGCCGAACGTCGGCTGCGCGACCAGCCGGAGGAGCGCTGGTCGTGGAGCGGCGGCCGGGACGACAGCGGCGAGCAACGGTACGGCGACCGACCCGTCGACCGGTGGGACGTCGGGCGGGCCGACGGCTTCAGCACCGGGTCGCCGGCCGAGCGGTGGCAGCCGGCCCGCGACGACGACTACCCGCCGGCCCGGTCCGGAGTCGGTGCCCGTAACGGCCGGTACCCGCAGGACCGGGGTGACCTGCCGGGGCCGGGCGGTGACCGGGTTGCGGACGAGCCGCCGTGGCGGGACGCCCGGTGGGACCAGCGGATGGCCGACCCGCCGCCGGACGGCCCGGGGATCAGCGGGACCGGCCGGCGTGCGGCGCTGCCGGCGTTGCCGGCCGGCAGCGGCGCCGAGTCGCCTCCAGCCTGGTCGTCGCCGGCCCGCGATCCACTCGACGACGAGCCGGTCCGGCGCAGTCGCCGGTACCGGGACGACGAGGACGACGTCGGTCGGCGGTTCCGCGACGAGGAACCGCCCCGCCGGTACCGGGACGACGAACCGGCGGATCCGGGCCGGCGCTACCGCGACGACGCGTCCGGCCGGCGCTACCGCGACGACGAACCGCCCCGCCGGTACGCGGAGGAGGGCACCGCCGGCCGCCGGTACCGCGACTACGACGACGAGCCGGGCCGCCGGTACCGCGACTACGACGACGGTGCCCCGGGCCGGCGCTACCGGGACCCGGACGACGGTGGCCGGCGGTACCGTGACGACGACGGTCGCGGCCGCTACCGTGACGACGTCGACTTCCCCGACGACCGCCGCTGGCGGTAGGCCGGCGTCACTTGTCGATGTCGCCGACCACGAAGAACATCGAACCGAGGATTGCCACCAGATCCGGCACCAGGCTGCCGGGGATCAGCGTCGCCAACGCCTGCACGTTGGCGTAGGAGGCAGTCCGCAGCTTGAGCCGCCACGGGGTCTTCTCCCCCCGGGAGACGAGGTAGTAGCCGTTGACCCCGAGCGGGTTCTCGGTCCACGCGTAGGTGTGGCCCTCGGGTGCCTTGACCACCTTCGGCAACCGTACGTTGACCGGCCCGCTCAGCTGGTCGACCCGGTCCAGACAGCGGCGGGCCAGGTCGAGTGAGGCGTACACCTGGTCGAGCAGCACCTCGAACCGGGCGTGGCAGTCGCCGGCCCGGCGGGTGACCACCGGCACGTCCAGCTCGCCGTAGGCGAGGTACGGCTCGTCGCGACGCAGGTCCAGGTCCAGCCCGCTGGCCCGGGCGACCGGTCCGGAGGCGCCGAACGCCGCGGCCGTCGCCGCGTCGAGCACCCCGACCCCGACCGTACGGGCGAGGAAGATCTCGTTGCGCCGAATCAGCCGGTCCAGGTCGGGCATCCGGGCCTCGACCTGGCCGATCGCCTCCCGGGCCCGGCGGGTCCAGCCGGCCGGCACCTCCTCCTTGAGGCCGCCCACCCGGTTGAACATGTAGTGCATCCGTCCGCCGGAGACCTCCTCCAGCACGGCCTGCAGCGTCTCCCGCTCCCGGAACGAGTAGAACACCGGGGTGAGCGCGCCGATCTCCAGTGGATACGAGCCGAGGAACATCAAGTGGTTGAGCACCCGGTTCAGTTCGGCCAGCGCGGTCCGCAGCCAGGTGGCCCGCTCCGGCACCTCGATGCCCATCATCCGTTCAACGGCGAGCGCCACACCCAGCTCGTTGGCGAACGCGGACAGCCAGTCGTGCCGGTTGGCCAGCATGATGATCTGCCGGTAGTCGCGGACCTCGAACAGTTTCTCGGCGCCACGGTGCATGTAGCCGATCACCGGCTCGCAGGAGACCACCCGCTCGCCGTCGAGGACCAGCTTGAGCCGGAGTACGCCGTGCGTGGACGGGTGCTGCGGGCCGATGTTGAGCACCATGTCGGCGGTGTCCAGCCCGGCGCCGGTGCCGACGGTCAGCTGGCGGAGTCCGTCGGCCGACCCGGCCGGGGGCAGCGAACCGGTGTCGGTGTCCATGCCGGCCATCGTCGCACGCCGGCTCCCCGCCGCGCGGTCAGCGGCGGCGCCGGGCCTGCCCTCCTGCCGGGCCTGCCCTCCTGCCGGGCCTGCCCTCCCGCCGGGCCTGCCACCTCAGACGGGACTCGGTTGTCAGGCCAGCAGGGATTCGACATCGACGGCCAGCCCGACGGGTTGGACCAGCCACCAGTGCCCGCCCAGCCCATCCGGGTCGGTGAGTTCAGCGGCGGTGCCGGCGGCGGCCAGCGCGGCCACGTAGCCACGCGGGTCGGTGCCGGCCAGGGCCAGCGGCGGTCGGCGGCCGTGCACCCCGAGTCGGTGCAGCGCGTCCCGTTGCTGGCACAGCAGGTGGCCGGCCCCGCCAGCGGCCGCCGATCCGGCGGCGGCGACCGCGTCGATCGCCACGTGGGCGGTGAGGTCGCAGGAGCCGTCGGGGACCGGGGCCACCGTACGGCCGGCCCGGAAACCGGCCAGGGTGCCGGTGACCGGGCGGTCGGCGTACCGGTGGCCGTAGTCGACCGCCACGGCGACGCCCCGGCGCAGGGTCCGTACCGCCGCGGCCCAGGCCTCGTCGCGGGGTCGACCGATCTCAGCCTGCGCCCCGTCCGGCAGCGGCGGCCACCAGCGGGCCAGCCAGGCGGAGTCGGCGGCTCCGAGTTCCCCGCCGGGGTGCTGCCGGCCGGTTGCCGGGTCGACCAGCAGACAGCGGAGCCGGTCACCGTCGCGAACGGCCAGATCGAGCGGTACGTTGTCCAGCCACTCGGTGGCGACGAGCAGCCCGGTGGTTCGCGTCGGCGGTGCGGCCCGCCATTGGACCGGTTCGGGCAGGCCGGCCGGCCGGGGTGCCGGGTCGACGCCGGTCAACCGGATCCGGTCGGCGAGCGTTCCGGGCGTGTCTGCGAAGGCGCCCGGCAGGTCGGTGAGTAGCCGGTGCACGGCGCCGAGCAGCTCACCGCCGCCGGCTCCGACGTCGACCAGGTCGACCGGGTCCGGGTGGCCGAGCAGGCGGTCGACCTGACCCAGCAGCCGCAGCACCGCCCGGGCGAACGGCGTACCGGTCTGCGCGCTGGTCGAGAAGTGCGCTGCGGGCACCGGGGTGCTGCCGGTCACATAGAAGCCCTCCGGCCCGTACAGCGCGGTGGAGATGGCGTCCCGCCAGGTCAGCACCGGGCCACCCTAGACCAGCGGGTGAAGGTTTTCACACACCGTTGTTTCCGGCCCGTTGCCCCGGCGCATACTGGCGTCGACCGGTACCCCCGTTTCGAGGACTGGATCACATCATGAGCGCATCGGCGCGCCCGACGACGGTGGAGGTTCCCGCCGCCCGGGTGACCGGCCCTGCTGTCGGGGTCGTGGGCGCCGGTCGGGTCGGCGCGGTGCTCGCCGCCGCCCTGACCGCCGCCGGCCATCGAATCACCGCGGTCTCCGGCGCCAGCACGGCCAGCCGGGACCGGATCCGTCGGCTGCTGCCCGGCGTCGAGCCCCGGCCGGCGGCCGACGTCGCCGACGCCGCCGAGCTGCTGATCCTCGCGGTGCCCGACGACGTGCTGCCGACCGTGGTGACCGACCTGGTGACGGCCGGCGCGCTGCGGTCCGGCCAGGTCGTGGCACACACCTCGGGGTCGCACGGTCTCGCCGTGCTGGCCCCGGCCGCGGCGACCGGCGCCGCCCCGCTGGCGATGCACCCGGCGATGACCTTCACCGGCGAGCGCGGTGACCTGGACCGGCTGCCGGGGATCAGCTACGGGGTGACCGCCGTCCGGCCGCTGCGGCCGTTGGCCACCCGCCTGGTGGCGGCGCTGGGCGGCACCGTCGAGTGGGTCGCCGAGACGGACCGGGTGCTCTACCACGCCGCCCTGGCACACGGCGCGAACCATCTGGTCACCCTGGTCAACGAGGCCGGCGACCGGCTGCGCGACGCCGGGGTCACCGACCCTGCCCGGGTGCTCGCGCCGCTGCTGCGCGCCGCCCTGGACAACGCCCTGGCGCACGGCGACGCCGCGCTGACCGGGCCGGTGTCGCGCGGCGACGCCGGCACCGTGGCCCGGCACCTGGACCGGCTGGCCGAGACCGCTGCGGAGAGCCTGCCCAGCTATCTGGCGTTGGCCCGGCGTACCGCCGACCGGGCGATCGCCGCCGGCCGGCTGCCGGCCGCCGCCGCGGTGCCGCTGCTCGACGTGCTGGCCGGTCGGGAGCCGGCCGCCACGTCGGGCCGACGTCGGGAGCGGGTCCGATGAGTGCGATGAGCCAGGCCTCGGCCGCGCCGACCACCCCGACCGCGCCGGCCGGGCTGCAGGTCGTCTGGACCCGCGCCGAACTCGCCGCGCTGCGCGCCGGCTGGTCCGGCTCGGTGGCGGTGGTGATGACGATGGGCGCCCTGCACGACGGGCACGCCGCCCTGCTGCGTGCGGCGGCGGCCCGCGCCGACCAGGTGATCGCCACGATCTTCGTCAACCCGCTGCAGTTCGGGCCGACCGAGGACTTCGACCGGTACCCCCGCACCATCGACGACGACCTGGAGGTGTGCCGGCGGGCCGGGGTCCGGGCGGTCTTCGCGCCGGGCCGGGCCGAGGTCTACCCGGACGGTGCGCCGCAGGTTCGGGTCAACCCCGGGCCGGTGGGGGAGATTCTGGAGGGGGCGAGCCGCCCGGGCTTCTTCCACGGCGTGCTCACCGTGGTGCTGAAGCTGCTCCAGATCACCCGACCCGACCTGGCCTTCTTCGGTGAGAAGGACTACCAGCAGCTCACCCTGGTCCGGCGGATGGTGCGCGACCTGGATCTGCCGGTGACCATCGTCGGCGTGCCGACCGTCCGTGAGCCGGACGGGCTGGCCCGGTCCAGCCGCAACCGTTACCTGTCGCCCCGGCAGCGGCAGGTGGCGCTGGGGCTGGCCGGCGCACTGCGGGCCGGCGCGGCGGCGGCCGCCGCGGGCGCTTTGGCCGACGAGGTGCTGGCCGCCGGCCGGGCCGCCTTCGACCGGCACACCGGCGGTGTCGCCGAGCTCGACTACCTGGCGCTGACCGACCCCGAGCTGGGGCCGGCGGTGCCCGGTCCGGCCCGGCTGCTGATCGCCGCCCGGGTCGGTGACACCCGGTTGATCGACAACGCCCCGGTGGAGCTGACCGGCTCCCGATCGGAAGGATCCTGATGCTGCGCACCATGCTCAAGTCCAAGATCCACCGGGCCACGGTGACCCAGGCCGATCTGCACTACGTCGGTTCGGTCACCGTCGACGCCGATCTGCTGGACGCCGCCGACCTGCTGCCCGGAGAGCAGGTGGCGATCGTCGACGTGACAAACGGTGCCCGGCTGGAGACGTACGTCATCGAGGGGGCCCGGGGTAGCGGGGTGATCGGCATCAACGGGGCGGCAGCCCACCTGGTGCATCCCGGCGATCTGGTGATCCTGATCGCGTACGGGCAGTTCACCGACGCCGAGGCCCGCGTATACCAGCCCCGGGTGGTGCACGTCGACGCCGCCAACCGGGTGATCCAGCTCGACGCCGACCCGGCCGGGGCACCCGCCGGGGTGGTCGGCGACCCGGTCCGCGGCGACACCGCCGTCGACTGGCCGGTGGTCGCCGGCAGGCCTTAGCGTGGTGATGGTTGCCGGTAGGCCTTAGCGTGGTAGTGCCGCCACGGCGGGGCGGACCGACGCCCCGGTCGGGTGGGCAGCCGTCGACCGGAAGTCGGGCGGTGACCGTACGGTCACCCGAAGGCGTCGTATGCTCGGCGGTCCGGACCGCCTGCCAGCCAGCCCGTGGGAGGGACTCGATGCGCCGATGGACCGCCGCTGTCGCGGTCGGTGGAGCGCTTGCGCTCGGCCTGACCGGGTGTGGCCTGCCCGCCGGGGTGGACGGTGAGCTGACCAACAGCTGGCAGCCGATTCCCGAACCGAGCCCGTTCGTGCCGCCGGCCGAGGTCTGCCACCCGGGGGACTTCGCCGAGACCGCCTACCTGTCGTCGTACAGCCCGGTCGACTGCGCGGCCCCGCACCGGGTGGAGACGGTCCACGTCGGCACGTTCGGCGCCGAGGCGGCGGAGGCGACCGCGCCGCCGGCGCAGGGTTCGCCCGAAATCCGCGTCGCGTACGCCGAGTGCGACTCCGCGACCAGCGAGTTCGTCGGTGCCGACTGGCGGCTCGGCCGGCTCTGGGTGGGGGTGGCGGTGCCGTCCCCGGCAGCCTGGGAAGGCGGCGCCCGCTGGTTCCGCTGCGACGTCACCGAGGTGACCGACGTCGAGGACAACGGCGGTACGGCGTCGCGCACCGCGAGCCTGCGGGACGCGCTGGCCGAGCCGTCGCCGCTGCACCTGACCTGCTACGCGGTCCGCAACGACGACAACGGCGCGATCGACACCATGCCGGCCGCGGAGTGCGACGAGCCGCACAACGCAGAGTTCGCCGGGGTCTGGCAGGCACCGGACATCGAGTATCCGACCCAGGACCGGGACTGGGCCCAGTTCCACACCGAGTGCCGCAAGGTGATCGGCCGGTACGCGGACGTACCGCTCGACGGCAACCTGCAGTTCCGGACCGGGGTGATCTCGCTGCCGGGCGGTGCCGCCGAGTGGGCGGCCGGCAACCGGGGCGTCCGCTGCTACCTGTGGCTCGACGAACGCAACGTCGAGCGGTCACTCAAGGACACCGGCACCGAGGGCCTGCCCATCCAGTACGAGTAGTGACCGACCTCATGTCGGCCGCCGCCTGGCGCCCACCCGGGTGCACCGGCACACATCCGTCCGCCCCGGCTGCCCGCCACCGGGGCCGACGCGGTTGACTCTGCCCATGCGACTGCGTATCCCGGACCTGCCCGAGCTGCCCGGCCGGCTCGCCGCGCCGGACCCCGGCTGGGTGGAGACCACTGACGTGGTGGTCGTCGGCTCCGGTATCGCCGGTCTGACTGCCGCGCTCTATCTGCGGGAAGCCGGGCTGCACGTCACCGTCGTGACGAAGGTCAACATCGACGACGGGTCGACCCGGTGGGCGCAGGGCGGGATCGCCGCTGTGCTGGACCCGCTGGACACCCCGGCCGCGCACGCACAGGACACCGAGACGGCCGGCGTGGGGCTCTGCGACCCGGACGCGGTCCGGGTGCTGGTCGAGGAGGGACCGGCCAGGATCCGGGAGCTGATCCGGGTCGGCGCCGAGTTCGACCGGGACGCCGACGGTGTGCTGCTGCTCACCCGGGAGGGCGGTCACCGGGCCAACCGGATCGTGCATGCCGGCGGTGACGCCACCGGCGCCGAGGTGCAGCGGGCGTTGCACGCTGCGGTCCGTCGGGACCCGTGGATCCGGCTGGTCGAGCACGCCCTGGTGGTCGACCTGCTGCGCGCCGCGCCGGCCGCCGACGGGGAGCCGGCCCGGGCCTGCGGGGTCACGCTGCACGTGCTCGGCGAGGGCTCCCCGGACGGGGTGGGCGCGATCGTGGCCCGCGCCGTGGTGCTGGCCACCGGCGGGATGGGGCAGATCTTCGCCACCACCACCAATCCGGCGGTCTCCACCGGCGACGGGGTGGCGCTGGCGCTGCGGGCCGGCGCGGCAGTGGCCGACCTGGAGTTCGTCCAGTTCCATCCGACGGCCCTGGTGGTGCCGGGCGCCGCCGGCGGCAGCGGCCAGCAGCCGCTGGTGTCCGAGGCGCTGCGCGGCGAGGGCGCGCTGCTGCTCGACCCAGACGGCAAGCGGTTCATGCTCGGCCGGCACGAGCTCGCCGAGCTGGCACCGCGCGACGTGGTCGCCAAGGGCATCCACCGGGTGATGTCGGCGGTCGACGTCGACCACGTGCAGCTCGATGCCCGACATCTGGGCGGCGAGTTCCTGGCCCGGCGCTTCCCGACGATCGTGGCCTCCTGCCGGGCCATCGGGATCGACCCCGCCGAGGAGCTGATCCCGGTGGCACCGGCCGCCCACTACGCGTCCGGCGGCGTCCGCACCGATCTGCACGGCCGCACCACCATTCCCGGCCTGTACGCCTGCGGCGAGGTGGCCTGCACCGGGGTGCACGGCGCCAACCGGCTGGCCAGCAACTCGCTGCTGGAGGGCCTGGTCTTCGCCCGGCGGATCGCCCGGGACATCACCCGCGACCCGCCGCCGCAGCTGGAGCCGGCCGGCGCCGGCCGGGTGGCTGACCAGGCCGACGGCTGGTTGCTGCCGGAGCAGGCCCGGCAGCCGCTGCAACGGGCGATGAGCCGGGGCGCCGGGGTGCTACGTTCCGCCGCGACGCTCGACGGCACCGCCGCCGAGCTGCGCCGGCTCGCCGGTGGCCGGGGCACGCCGGGCACCGCCGGATGGGAGGCGACTAACCTGGTCACCGTCGCCACCGCGTTGGTGGCGGCGGCGTACGCCCGGCAGGAGACCCGGGGTTGTCACTGGCGTGACGATTTCCCGTCGGCGGCCGAGAGTTGGCTGGGGCATCTCATCAGCGCGCTCGGCCCGGTCGGGCAGCCCACTCTCACCTGGGAGCCGTCATGCGTAGCGAGGTGACCGTCGCCGCGTCGCGGGCCTGCGGTCTGGACCCGGACGTTGTCCACCGGGTGGTGGCCACCGCGTTGGCCGAGGATCTCGGCCCGGACCGGCTGGACGTGACGTCGGCGGCCATCATCGACCCGGGGCAGTTCGGCACGGCCGAACTGGTGGCCCGCTCCGCCGGGGTGGTGGCCGGTCTGCCGCTGGTCGCCGCCGTGTTCGACGCGGTGCCGTCGGCAGGCACGCCGGTCGAGGTGCGGCTGCACCGCTGCGACGGTGACCGGGTACCGGCCGGTACGGTGCTGGCCACGTTGACCGGCCCGGTCCGTACCCTGCTCACCGGCGAGCGGACCGCGCTCAACCTGATCAGCCGGCTCTCCGGGGTGGCCACCCACACCCGGGCCTGGGCGGACGCCCTCGCCGGGTCGAAGGCGACCGTGCTGGACACCCGCAAGACCACCCCCGGGCTGCGGCTGCTGGAGAAGTACGCGGTCCGGGTCGGCGGTGGTGGCAACAAGCGGATGGGTCTGTACGACGTGGCGATGGTCAAGGACAACCACAAGCTGGCCGCTGGCGGGGTGGGCGCCGCGTACCGCCGGGTGCGCGAGGCCTTTCCCGGCGTACCGGTGGAGGTCGAGGTGACCACATTGGCCGAGGCGGTCGAGGCGGTCGAGGCCGGGGCGTCGTTCCTGCTCTGCGACAACATGTCGCCGGAGCTGCTGAGCGCGGTCGTCGCCGAGGTGGGTGACCGGGTCGAGGTGGAGGCCACCGGCGGGTTGACCCTGGCCAATGCGGTCCGGTACGCGCGAACCGGGGTGGACTACCTGTCGGTCGGGGCGTTGACCCACTCTTCGCCGATCATGGACATCGCGTTGGATCTGCGACCGGCCGGTGCTGGCGCGTCGGCCGGTGCCGGCCGACGCGCCGGTTGACCGTCGAGGGGACGACATGCTGCTGTGCATCGACATCGGTAACACCAATACGGTGCTGGCCACGTTCAACGGGGACAAGCTGGTGCACTCGTGGCGGATCAAGACCGACGCCCGGTCGACCGCCGATGAGCTTGGCCTGATGTTCCGCGGGCTGCTCGCCGGGGACTCGGTGGAGCTCACCGGGGTGGCTGCCTGCTCGACCGTACCGGCGGCGTTGCGTTCGTTGCGGACGATGCTCGGCCGCTACTACGGCGACATTCCCAGCGTGATCGTGGAGCCGGGGGTGCGGACCGGGGTGCAGTTGGCGATCGACAACCCCAAGGAGGTCGGCTCGGACCGGGTGGTCAATACGCTCGCCGCGCACACCTTGTATGGTGGCCCGTCGATTGTCGTCGACTTCGGCACTACCACCAACTTCGACGTGATCAGCGCCCGGGGTGAGTTCCTCGGCGGGGCGTTCGCTCCCGGCATCGAGATATCCTTCGACGCGTTGTCGGCCCGCGCCGCCCAGCTGCGCAAGGTCGAGCCGACCCGGCCCCGGTCGGTGATTGGTAAGAACACCGTAGAGTGCCTGCAGTCCGGCATGTACTTCGGTTTCGCCGGCCAGGTGGACCGCATCGTGGAGCGGATGGCGGCAGAGTTGGGGCAGCTCAGCGCGGTTATCGCGACGGGTGGACTGGCCCCGGTGGTGATCGGTGAGTGTCGCACCATCACCCACCACGAACCGATGATCACCCTTATCGGCCTGCGGATGGTGTACGAGCGGAACACCTGATCCCCGTCGCGGCCTTGTCAGCTGCGTCACAGAACCTTGGTTGAGTACGCTCGTGGCCGGACCGTGACCACGAGGTCGCACCGTTGTCCGTACCCCCTGTGTTGAGGATGCCCACCGTGACCGAGCACGTGACCGTACCCGACGATTCCGCAGCGGATCTGCCCGAGCAGATGCGGGTGCGCCGGGAGAAGCGGGACCGGCTGCTGGCCCAGGGCACGGAGCCCTATCCGGTCGGGTTCCCCCGGACCACCTCGCTGGCGCAGCTGCGGGAGCGCTTCGGCGACCTGCCGACCGACACCGCCACCGGCGAGCAGGCGGCGGTCACCGGCCGGGTGATCTTCGTCCGGAACACCGGCAAGCTCTGTTTTGCCACTCTGCGTGAGGGTGACGGGACCGAGTTGCAGGTAATGCTGTCCCGGGACCGGGTCGGTGCCGAGCGGCTGGAGGACTGGAAGCGGCTGGTCGACATCGGCGACCACGTGGGGGTGGCCGGCGAGGTGATCACCAGCCGCCGGGGTGAGCTCTCGGTGCTCGCCGATTCGTGGCAGATCACCGCCAAGGCGCTGCGTCCGCTGCCGGTGGCGCACCGGCCGTTGAGCGAGGAGGCCCGGGTCCGGCAGCGGTACGTCGACCTGATCGTCCGCCCGGAGGCGCGCCGGACCGTGCGGACCCGGGCGACAGTGCTGCGTACCCTGCGCGACTCGTTCCACCAGCGGGGCTTCACCGAGGTGGAGACGCCGATGCTGCAGGTGCTCCATGGCGGCGCGGCGGCCCGGCCGTTCGTTACGCACAGCAACGCTCTTGATGTTGATCTGTATCTGCGAATCGCTCCTGAGCTATTCCTCAAGCGCTGTGTGGTCGGCGGCATCGACCGGGTGTTCGAAATCAACCGCAACTTCCGCAATGAGGGGGTTGACTCCTCGCACTCGCCCGAGTTCGCCATGTTGGAGACCTACGAGGCGTACGGGGACTACGACACCATGGCGCGGCTGACCCAGGATCTGGTCCAGGAGTGCGCGAGTGCGATCAGTGGGTCACATGTGGTCACCCATGCCGACGGGTCGGAGTTTGACCTTGGCGGCCAGTGGCGTACGGTGACTCTGTACGGAGTGTTGTCGGAAGCTCTCGGTGAGGAAGTCACTGTACGGACCGACCGAGCGCAGTTGCTGCGTTACGCCGAGAAGTTCGATGTAGCTGTGGACCCGAAGTGGGGTCTGGGCAAGCTGGCGGAGGAACTCTTCGAGGAATTGGTCGTGCCGACTCTGCTCCAGCCGACCTTCGTGCGGGACTACCCGGTGGAGACCAGCCCGCTGACCCGGGCGCACCGCGCCGAGCCGGAGCTGGCCGAGAAGTGGGACCTCTACGTGCGCGGGGTCGAGCTGGCGACCGCGTACAGCGAGTTGGTCGACCCGGTGGTGCAGCGGGAGCGGCTGGTGGCTCAGGCGCGGCTGGCCGCCGGCGGTGACCCGGAGGCGATGCGCCTCGACGAGGACTTCCTCCGGGCCATGGAGTACGGAATGCCGCCGGTCGGGGGCATGGGAATGGGAATCGACCGGTTGCTCATGGCCCTGACCGGCCTGGGTATTCGCGAAACCATCCTCTTCCCTCTGGTCCGTCCAGAGTAGTCGGCCAGATTTTTTCGGGGAGTTTGCGCGTCCTATTGACGGCTGGCGCATCTTTCGGGCTATTGTGCTCTTGATTGCGGGAGAACGTGCTCGGAAGGACAACGGCCTGTGGCCAAGCAGATCATTCACAAGCTGGTCGACGATCTGGACGGCGGAGACGCCGACGAGACCGTCAAGTTCGCCCTCGACGGCGTCCAGTACGAGATCGACCTCTCGGAGAAGAACGCGGACAAATTGCGGCAGGTTTTCGCTCCGTACGTGGCTGCTGGTACCAAGATCGGCCGCGGTGGCGTGGTCGTAGGTGGTCGGGCCGCGCGGGGTCGGGGCGGTGCCGCCGCCGACCGTGAGCAGAACCGGGCGATCCGGGCCTGGGCGAAGAAGGAAGGCAAGGAGATCTCCGACCGCGGGCGCATCCCGCAGGAGATCGTGGACGAGTACCACGCCAAAGCCGGGCGCTGATCGTCCCAGGTGTGCCGCTGCCGACCAGCCCTCGTCGGCCGGTCGGAGCCAGTGACACGAGGTACGGATGTCCCATCCGTACCTCGTGTACCTTTTTGAGCGAGTTTGGCGGTTGCGGCACAATCCTGCGGCGATACTGCCCTAGCCAGAGCGTGGCAGGTTGTCCACAGTCTGTGCGCCGGTTGTCCACAAGCCTGTGGACAACCGGTCGGGCGGTGGCGGTACGGACGGCGCGTCCCGGTGAGCCGACGCCGCGCCCGCTCACCGGACCGAGCGGATTTCGCTCACCGCGTAGCGCCGAAGCCTCGGGGAACAGCCAGCGACCCGGCACAGTTGGGGTAAACGTTGCGGATCGCCCCTGCTCCGGCCCGACACGGCAGGAGCGGAGTCGGCCCACGGCGATAGAGTGATGGCACGAGCTTCCGCCTGGAGGCTCGTGCGCTGGCCCGCCAAGACCACTGGCGCACGGCACGTGAGGAGCACGAGGGCATGTTCGAGCGGTTCACCGACCGAGCGCGACGGGTTGTCGTCCTGGCTCAGGAAGAAGCCCGGATGCTCAACCACAACTACATCGGCACGGAGCACATCCTGCTCGGCCTCATCCACGAGGGTGAGGGCGTGGCGGCGAAGGCCCTGGAGAGCCTGGGCATCTCGCTGGAAGGTGTGCGTCAACAGGTCGAGGAGATCATCGGCCAGGGTCAGCAGGCGCCGAGCGGGCACATCCCGTTCACGCCGCGGGCCAAGAAGGTGTTGGAGCTGTCGCTGCGGGAGGCGCTGCAGCTCGGCCACAACTACATCGGCACGGAGCACATCCTGCTCGGCCTGATCCGCGAGGGCGAGGGCGTCGCCGCCCAGGTGCTGGTCAAGCTCGGCGCCGACCTCAACCGGGTCCGCCAGCAGGTCATCCAGCTGCTGTCGGGCTACCAGGGCAAGGAGCCGGCGGCGGCGGGCGCGGCGGCGGGCGAGGCCGCCCCGTCGACCAGCCTGGTGCTGGACCAGTTCGGTCGTAACCTGACCCAGGCGGCCCGGGAGGGCAAGCTCGACCCGGTGATCGGCCGGGAGAAGGAGATCGAGCGGGTGATGCAGGTGCTCTCCCGCCGTACCAAGAACAACCCGGTGCTGATCGGTGAGCCCGGTGTCGGCAAGACGGCCGTGGTGGAGGGCCTGTCTCAGAAGATCATCAAGGGCGAGGTGCCCGAGACGCTGAAGGACAAGCAGCTCTACACCCTCGACCTCGGTGCGCTGGTCGCCGGCTCCCGCTACCGCGGTGACTTCGAGGAGCGTCTGAAGAAGGTGCTCAAGGAGATCCGCACCCGGGGCGACATCATCCTGTTCATCGACGAGATTCACACCCTGGTCGGCGCTGGCGCGGCCGAGGGCGCGATCGACGCGGCGAGTATCCTCAAGCCGATGCTGGCCCGCGGTGAGCTGCAGACCATCGGGGCGACCACCCTCGACGAGTACCGCAAGCACCTGGAGAAGGACGCCGCGCTGGAGCGCCGGTTCCAGCCGATTCAGGTGGGTGAGCCGTCGCTGGCCCACACCATCGAGATCCTCAAGGGCCTGCGGGACCGGTACGAGGCGCACCACCGGGTGAGCATCACCGACGCCGCCCTGGTCGCCGCCGCGACGCTGGCCGACCGGTACATCTCCGACCGGTTCCTGCCGGACAAGGCGATCGACCTGATCGACGAGGCCGGTGCCCGGATGCGGATTCGCCGGATGACCGCGCCGCCGGACCTGCGTGACTTCGACGAGCGGATCGCCCAGGTGCGTCGCGACAAGGAGTCCGCGATCGACGCGCAGGACTTCGAGCGGGCCGCGCAGCTGCGGGACAAGGAGAAGCAGCTGCTCGGCCAGAAGGCGCAGCGGGAGAAGGAGTGGAAGGCCGGCGACCTCGACGTGGTCAGCGAGGTCGACGACGAGCAGATTGCCGAGGTGCTCGGCAACTGGACCGGTATCCCGGTCTACAAGTTGACCGAGGAGGAGACCTCCCGGCTGCTGCGCATGGAGGACGAGCTGCACAAGCGGGTCGTCGGCCAGTCCGACGCGGTCCGGGCGGTGTCGAAGGCGATCCGGCGGACCCGGGCCGGCCTGAAGGACCCGAAGCGGCCGTCCGGTTCGTTCATCTTCGCCGGCCCGTCCGGTGTCGGTAAGACCGAGCTGTCCAAGGCGCTCGCCGAGTTCCTGTTCGGCAGCGAGGACGCGCTGATCCAGCTGGACATGTCCGAGTTCCACGACCGGTACACGGTGTCCCGGCTGGTCGGTGCCCCGCCCGGGTACGTCGGCTACGACGAGGGCGGCCAGCTGACCGAGAAGGTCCGGCGTCGGCCGTTTTCGGTGGTGCTGTTCGACGAGATCGAGAAGGCCCACCCGGACGTGTTCAACACGTTGCTGCAGATCCTGGAGGACGGGCGGCTCACCGACGGCCAAGGTCGGATCGTCGACTTCAAGAACACCGTGATCATCCTGACCACGAACCTGGGCACCCGGGACGTGGCCAAGGCGGTGTCGCTGGGCTTCCAGGCGTCGGAGGACAACGAGTCCAACTACGACCGGATGAAGCAGAAGGTCAACGACGAGCTGAAGCAGCACTTCCGGCCGGAGTTCCTCAACCGGATCGACGACACCATCGTGTTCCACCAGCTGAACCCGACCGAGATCCTGTCGATCGTGGACATCATGATCTCCCGGATCGAGACTCAGCTGCGGAACAAGGACATGAGCATGGAGCTCACCGACAACGCCAAGAAGTACCTGGCGAACAAGGGCTTCGACCCGGTGCTGGGGGCCCGGCCGCTGCGCCGGACCATCCAGCGCGACATCGAGGACAACCTGTCGGAGCGGATTCTGTTCAACGAGCTCAAGCCGGGTCAGATCGTGGTCATCGACTGCGAGGGTGACCCGGACGACATCGACAAGTCCAAGCTCGTCTTCCAGGGCGCCGACCGGCCGGTCGCCGTACCGGACGCGGTTCCCGCCGACCTCGGCGGTGCCGCGGCGGCCGGCGCGGACGAGTAGAGACCGGTAGCCGATTGAGCAGTGCGGCACCGGCGGCGCGCGCCGCCGGTGCCGCACTGCGTTGGCTGCGCCAGTCGTCAGCCCCGGAAAGTCGTCCAGCCCGGTCGGGCCGCCGTCAGCCCGGAGGCCGTCAGCCCTGACCGGCCAGCGTGTACCCGGTCGGCGGCGCGCCGTCGCGGGCCACCGGCTCCACCAGACCGTCCTCGATCAGGCTGGCCAGGGCCCGACGGCGCTGCAGATCGTCGCCCCACACCACGTCCAGCCGCTGCTGCGGCACCGGCCCAATCGCCTCTCGCAGCACCGCCAGCAGCAGGCCACGGACCTGCCGATCGGTGCCGGCGTACCGCTGTGGTCGGCGGGTCGGCCCGCTCGGTACCGGCCGGCCGGCCGCCCGCCACGCGCAGCGGCCGGCCATCGGGCACACCTCGCAGCGCGGTGTCCGAGCCACGCAGACCACCGCACCCAGCTCCATGAACGCGGCGCTGGCCCGGGCCGCCCGAGCCGGCTCGGCCGGCAGCAACGCGGCGGTGGCAACGAGATCGGCCGGTCGGGTCGCCGGCCCGGCGTCGGCCGCCCCGTCGACCGCCCGCGCCACGAACCGCCGGACATTGGTGTCCACCACCGGGTGCCGCTGACCGTAGGCGAACGCGGCGACCGCTCGGGCGGTGTAGGTGCCGACTCCTGGCAGCGCCAGCAACTCGTCCAGACCGGTCGGCACCTTGCCGTCGTACCGCTCGGTCAGCACCGTGGCGCACTCATGCAGCCGCAACGCGCGACGCGGGTAGCCGAGCCGGTTCCACATCCGGATCGCCTCAGCCGGCGAGTCGGCGGCCAGCGCTGGCGGGTCCGGCCATCGGTCCAGCCAGGTGCGCCACGCCGGCAGCACCCGGACCACCGGAGTCTGCTGCAGCATCACCTCGCTCACCAGGATCGCCCAGGCACCAACCCCCGGCTCCCGCCAGGGCAGGTCACGGGCGTTGTCGTCGAACCACTCGATCGCCGTGTCGGCGAAACTCACGTCACGCATGGCGCCGCCGATCCTGCCATGCCACGTTGCCGTCCCCGCCCCAGGCCGTTCCTGTCCCCGTCCCAGGCCGTTCCTGTTCCCGTCCCCGGACGGGGCCCGGGTACCGGGCCGCCCGGTCGGGCCGGCACCCGGTCGGGCAGACTGCTGGCATGAACGAACTCGCGATCACCGTGATCGGGCGCGACCGGCCCGGCATCGTCGCGGACGTCGCGGAGGTGCTGGCCGGCGTGAGCGCCAACCTGACCGACTCGACGATGACCCGGCTGCGCGGCCACTTCGCGATGACCCTGGTCTGCGCCGGTCCGGCCGAGGCCGCGGTGCAACAGGCACTGCGGCCGCTCACCGCCGACGGCCAACTGCTGGCCACCGTACGGCCGGTTCCGGCGGACGGTCAGCAGCCGGCGGGTGGCGAACCGCATCTGCTCAGCGTGCACGGCGCCGATCGGCTGGGCATCGTCGCGGCGGTGACCCGGGTGGTCGCCGAGGCAGGCGGCAACGTCACCGACCTGACCACCCGGCTCACCGGCCCGCTCTACGTGCTGGTCGCCGAGGTCGAGCTGCCCACCGGTACGGCGGCCGAGGTCGGCCGGCGACTGTCCGAGACGGCTCGGGCGCTCGACGTCGAGGTGACCCTCCGGCCGGTCGATTCGGACGTGCTGTGAGCACGGTCAGCCGTACCCTGGCCGACTGGACCGAGACGGTGCTCGGCGTACCGGGGCGGGTGGTTCCGGTGGTCGCCGCGCCCGACCAGGTGCTCAGCCGGGCCGGTGAGGCGGTGGACCCGTGCGCTGCCTGGACGGTCCAGGTCGCCGCCGACCTGGTCGCCACGATGCGGGTCTCGCCCGGCTGTGTCGGCCTGGCCGCACCGCAGATCGGGATCAGCGCGCAGGTTTTCGCCGTCGACGTGACCGGGCACCCGAAGACGGTCACCGGGCACGGCACATTCGTCCTGTGCAATGCCCGGCTACTCGAGGCCACCAGATGGCGGCCGGGCCGGGAGGGCTGCATGTCGGTGCCGGATCTCACCGGTGATGTCAAACGGGCCACCCGGGTCGTGGTGGAGGCGCAACTGCCCGGCACCGGTGAGCCGGTACGCCTGGTCACCGACGGGTTCGAGGCGCGGGCCGCCCAGCACGAGATCGACCACTGTGCCGGTCTGCTGTTCCTGGACCGGGTGGCCGGGGCGCACGCCGTCTTCCCCCGTAAGACATATCTCTGACCGGGTGCCCCGGGCCTCGGCGCGTCGCGGCCGATCGGTCCGGTCTTGCCGATACGGTGTGCCATCATGCGACTGACGGTTGGCCCGCTGCCACCCGCCATCTACTGGCGGCGACGTGCCGTCGTGCTCGGAGCGCTGCTGCTCCTGCTGTTCATCGTGGCCTACTCGTGCATCGGCTCCGACCAGACTGGCCGGTCGCAGGCCGATCCCACCCCGACCCCGTCCGGTGAGCTGCTCACCCCGACCACCTCGTCCCCGCAGCCGGCGGATGGTGACACCAACGACGGCGACGACCCCGACACCGTCGGCAACGGCGACGCTGGCGACGCAGGTGGTGGCAGCACCGGCGGTGGTTCGGGCGACGACGGCACGACCGGCGGCGGGCAGCCCGGCGTCGGCGACCAGAACCTCCCTGGCGGCCCGGCCGGTCCGGCCGCCGGCACCTGCACCGACGACGAGATCCTGCTGACTGCGGCAGCCTCGCAGGCCACCGCCCAGAAGGGCGTCACCCTGGCCTTGCGGTTGCGGGTGCAGAACGTGTCCAGCCGTACCTGCGACCGGGATGTGGGCGCCGACCCGCAGGAGCTGTACCTCAAGCGGGGCGCGGAGCTGATCTGGTCGTCGGACACCTGCGGAGCTGCCCGGGGCACCGACGTGCGCGCCTTCGGGCCCGGCGCCGCCCGCGACTACCAGGTGGCCTGGAACGGTAGGGCGGCGAGCGAGTGCGCCAACAACGTCGCGGCCGGTGAGCATCCGGCTGCCGGCGAGTATCAGCTATTCGCCCGACTCGGCTCGAAGGTCAGCGAGCCGTTTGTGATCACCATCACCGGCTGACGCCCGGGTACGTCCCTCGCGCAGTTACGCCGATTCCGGCACGGCCTGGACGTGGCGCTTCAGACGTGGCGCGTCAGACGTAGCGCTCCAGGATCGACGCTTCGGCCAGCCGGGACAGACCTTCCCGTACGCTGCGTGCCCGGGCGTCGCCGACGCCGTCGACGGCCTGCAGGTCCTCCACTGTCGCCCCGAGCAGCCGTTGCAGACTGCCGAAGTGGTTGACCAGCCGGTCCACCACCGACACCGGCAGCCGGGGCACCTTCGCCAGCAGCCGGAAACCGCGCGGGCTGACCGCCGCGTCGAGCGCCTCGGTGGAGGCGGCGTACCCGATCGCCTTGGCCACGGCGACCAGGTCGATCAGCTCGGTGGCGGTCAGCAGATCCAGCTCGACCAGGGCCTCGTCCAGGGTTCGCGCCTTGCGTACGGTGGGCAGGTAGTCGCGGATCACCAGGGTCCGGTCGGCGTCCACGCCGGCCATCAGCTCGTCGAGCTGCAGCGCCAACAGCCGGCCGTCGGTGCCCAGCTCGACGACGTACCCGGCGATTTCGTCGGCGATCCGTCGGACCATCTCCAGCCGCTGCACCACCGCGACCGCGTCGCGGACGGTGACCAGATCCTCGATCTCCAGGGCGGAGAGTGTGCCGGACACCTCGTCCAGCCGCAGCTTGTACCGCTCCAGGGTGGCCAACGCCTGGTTGGCCCGGGACAGGATGGCGGCCGAGTCGTCCAGCACATGCCGCTGACCGTTGACGTAGAGGCTGATGATCCGCATCGACTGGCTGACCGAGATCACCGGGTAGCCGGTCTGTCGGGCGACCCGTTCTGCGGTGCGGTGCCGGGTGCCCGACTCGTCGGTTGGAATGGACGGGTCCGGCATCAGATGCACGGCGGCCCGGACGATCCGGGTGCCGTCGCTGGACAGCACCACCGCGCCGTCCATCTTGCACAGCTCGCGGACGCGGGTGGAGGAGAACTCGACGTCGAGCGGGAAGCCCCCGGTGCACAGCGAATCGACCTGCTTGTCGTGGCCGAGCACGATCAGCGCGCCGGTCCGGCCGCGCAGGATCCGTTCCAGCCCGTCACGCAGGGCGGTACCGGGCGCCATCAGCGCCAGGTTGGCCCGCAGCGGATCTCCGGTGGCCGCCGGGCTGGTCAGCGCCGAGGTGCCGGCGCTGATGGTGCGTGCCGGGGTGCCGACGGCACCGGTGCGCGCCGGCGTACCGACGGCACCGACCCGGCCGGCCGCGCCGGCACCGGGGCCGGCGTTGGCAGTCTTGTTCGCATCGCGGTCGATCGCCACGGGCAACAGTCTACGGACCGCCGTGCGGTGGGTGCTCCCGCGGTTACTGTCGTACCGGATCAGCCGGCTGAGGCGCGCGCTGCGGCCTGCAATGCCGCCCGTACGTCGTTGACCTCGCTGACCTGCATGTTCGGCGGCAGCGGGTCGCTGCCGGAACCGGCCGTACCGGGCGGTACCAGCGCGTACCGGAAGCCGAGCCGGGCAGCCTCGGCCAGCCGCCGGGCGACCGCGCCGACCCGGCGCACCTCACCGGTGAGCCCGACCTCGCCGATCGCCACCAGCTGCGGGGAGACGGCCAGGTTGAGCCCGCCGGAGGCGACCGCCAGCGCCACCGCGAGGTCGGCGGCCGGCTCCACCACCCGGATGCCGCCGACCGTCGCTGCGAACACCTCCCGGTCGTGCAGGGTGAGCCGTTCGGTACGCCGTTGCAGCACCGCCAGCACCATCGCCAGTCGGGCACCGTCGAGCCCGGACACGGTACGCCGGGGCGAGCCGGCGACGGTCGCCCCGATCAGCGCCTGGACCTCGGTGACCAGGGCCCGCCGGCCCTCCATCGCCACCGTGGCGCAGGTGCCGGGGACCGGTTCGGTGTAGCGGGTGAGGAACAGCCCGGACGGGTCGGGCAGGCTGCTGATGCCGCCTTCGTGCATCTCGAAGCAGCCGACCTCGTCGGCCGCACCGAACCGGTTCTTCATGCCGCGTACCATCCGCAGCGACGAGTGCTTGTCGCCTTCGAAGTGCAGCACCACGTCGACCAGGTGCTCCAGCACCCGGGGGCCGGCGACCTGGCCGTCCTTGGTGACGTGGCCGACCAGCACGGTGGCGATGTTGCGTTCCTTGGCCGCCGCGACCAGCGCGGCGGTGACCGCCCGGACCTGGGTGACGCCGCCGGGGATACCGTCCGAGCCGGGCATCGAGATGGTCTGCACCGAGTCGAGCACCAGCAGACCCGGCCGGACCGCGTCGAGGTGACCGAGGACCACCCCGAGGTCGCTCTCCGCCGCCAGGTAGAGCCGTTCGTGCAGTGCGCCGATCCGCTCGGCGCGCAGCCGTACCTGGCTGGTCGACTCCTCGCCGCTGACCACCAGTGACGGACTTCCGGCACCGGCGGCCCACTGTTGGGCGACGTCGAGCAGCAGGGTCGACTTGCCGACCCCGGGCTCACCGGCCAGCAGTACTACCGCGCCGGGCACCAGGCCGCCGCCGAGCACCCGGTCGAGCTCGCCGACGCCGGTCGGCCGGGCCTTGGCGGGTGCGGCGCTGATGGTGGCGATCGGCCGGGCCGGTTCGGTCGGCATCCGGGTGCTGACCACCCGGCCGGAGACCACCGGGCCGCTCACCACCGATTCGATCACCGATCCCCATTCACCGCATTCCGGGCACCGGCCCACCCATTTGGGCGGCTGGTGCCCGCACGCGTCGCATTCGTACGCGGGCCGGGGCTCACGCGACGCGGCCCGGCTGCGCGGCGCGGCGCCACCGCGCCCCGCTCCGGTGCCGCCGGCGCCCCGGGGGATCGACCGCGAGCTCAGTGCTCTTCCTCGTCGTGCTCGGCGGGCGCGCGGGGGGCCGGGGTGAGCGGCATGTCCACCGGCGCGGCGACCACCAGCGGCGCGCCGCCGGTGCTGAACTCGAAGGCCAGATTCACCGAGTACCCGGCGGCGAGTGGGCCGGCCAGCCCGGTCACCCGCAGCGGTTGGGTGTCGTCGGTGCTGAACAGCGCCCACCCGTTGGCCGGCAGTTGGACGATCGCGTCCCGGCCCGGGTCCGGCTGCGGCACTTCGACGGTGCCGGGCTCCGGCGACGGGGTCGGCCCGCTGGTCTGTTCGGAGCCGCCGATCACCACCGTCTCGGCCCCGACCACCGTCGCCCAGTCATCGTCGGTGACCGGGGCGGCGCTGATCCGTACCGTGACCGGGTCGTTGGTGTTGTTGAACAGCCCGACCTCGACCGGCGCGCTGCCGCCGGCCGGGTAGCCCTCCACTCCGGGGTAGGGCACCGAGAGGTCGCGTACCGACACCGCGCCGTCCGGCGACTCGAGGTTGACTCCGTTGATCGCCGTCGCCTTGGTCGCGGTCTCCGCGAGCTGGCCGGCACCGCAGCCGCTGAGCAGCAGGCCGCTGGCCACGGCAGCGCCGGCGAACAGCACCGCGACTCGGCGGTGTCCCCTGGTCGAGGGCGTCACGTCGGTCCTCCTTGTCACGGCGCGGCGACGAGCCCCGCGCAGGCCGGCTCCAGGGTAGTTGGCGGTGATCCGCGCCCCGCCACGGACCCGATAATCCGTGACCGGCGGCGCTCACCTGACCGGGCCGGCCCGGCGGCGCTCACCCGACCGGGCCGCTGGCCACCAGCAGCACCACGTCGATCACGGCGACCACCAGCACCGCCCGGAAGACGCCGTCCGACCGGCCGGCCCGCCGGGCGGCCCGCCGGGCCGCGTACCAGCCGGTCGGCAGAATGACCGCGGTGCCGGCGACCGCAGCGAGGCCGGCCCACGACGGCGGCCCGGGCGGGCCGACGACCAGCGTCACGGTGGCGGCGAAGAGCAACCCGGCCGCCGCGACCCCCGAACCGGTGGCCCCGAGCCGGTGCGGCAGGCCCCGCACGCCGGTGCGGGCGTCGTCGGCCAGATCCGGCAGTACGTTGGCGAAGTGCGCGCCGCCGCCGAGCAGCCCGGCGGCGGTGACCAGCCAGGCCGGTGGCGCGGGCGCGCCCGGCAGGGCCAGCACGATGAAGGCAGGCAGCGCCCCGAAGGAGAACGCGTACGGCAGCACCGACACGGCGGTGGACTTCAACGGCCAGTTGTAGGCCAGCGCGCTGAGCAGCGCGGCGGTGATGCACAACGTCGCCGCCGGCCCGGTCGGCGCGGCCAGCAACGGGGTGGCCAGCGCGGCGGCCAGACCGGCGACGCCCACCGTGCGCCGGCTGACCACGCCGGTCGCGATTGGCTTGTCGGCCCGTCCGGCCTGCCGGTCGCGACCGGCGTCCAGCCAGTCGTTGGTCCAGCCGACGGCGAGCTGGGTGGCCGCGACGGTGGCGGCGACCAGCACGATCCCGGCCGGACGGTGACCGACGCCCCAGGCCAGCAGGGCGGTCACGGTGGTGACCGCGACCGCCGGTTCGGGGTGGCTGGCCTTGATCAATGCGGACACGCGGCGCGACATATCCGCCAAGTGTGGCCGTTACCGGCTGGTCATGCCACGCTCAGTCAATGCCGGATCTGCCGCCGAACGATCCCCGCCAGTACGACGTGCTGGCCGACGAGTGGTGGCGGCCGGCGGGCGCGTTCGAGATGCTGCACTGGATCGCCGAGGCGCGGGCCCGGCTGATCCCACCGGCGGCCCGGCCCGGGGCGGTGCTGGTCGACGTCGGTTGCGGGGCCGGTCTGCTCGCCCCCCATCTGCGCGGCAAGGGCTACCGGCACGTCGGGGTCGACCTGGTCGGTTCGGCGCTGCGGCTGGCGGCCCGGCACGGTGTCGACCCGGTACGCGGTGACGCGACCCGGCTGCCGCTGGCCGACCGGGTGGCCGACGTGGTCTCCGCCGGGGAGCTGCTGGAGCACGTACCGGATCTGTCGGCGGCGGTCGCCGAGGCGTGCCGGGTGCTGCGGCCCGGCGGGCTGCTGGTGCTGGACACCCTGAACGCCACATTGGCCAGCCGGCTGATCGCGGTCGAGTTGGGCGAACGCCTGCCGGTCGCGCCCCGCGGTATCCACGACCCCGCGCTGTTCGTCCGTCCGCAGCGGCTGGTCGCCGAGTGCGCCCGGCACGGCGTACGGCTGGCGGTGCGCGGCCTGAGACCGAGCGTTTCCAGCCTGATCGATTGGCTGATGCGCGCGCCGTTGCACCGATCGGCTCCCGACCGGGCACTCTGGAAACCCCGGCGGCGGATGGTGCCGACCTGGTCCACCTCGGTGCTCTACCAAGGCAGGGGGGTCAAGGCGGGCTGAGCGGACGAGCAGGTGAGCAGGTCGACGGCGGAAGGGGCGGCAATGGTTGCGGATGCACTGGCGGCGGCGCGGCGGGTGGTGCCACGGTTGGCGGCGCGGGCGGGTGAACACGACCGGGCCGGCACCTTCCCGGTGGCGGACTTCGCCGACCTGCGGCAGGAGCAGCTGTTCGGGTTGATGGTCCCGCAGCGGCTGGGCGGGCGGGGCGCCGGCTTCGCCGACTACGCCGAGGTGGCGTACGAGCTGGCCCGGGGCAACGGCGCCACCGCGCTGGTGTTCAACATGCACGCCTCGGTGACCGGCGCGCTGGGTGCGGTCGACGACAACCTCGCCGAGGCGATGGGGCTGCCGGACGAGGCGTTGGCGGCCCGGGACCAGTTGCTCGCCGACGCGGCCGCCGGCGCCTGGTACGCGGTGGCGATGAGCGAGCGGGGCGCCGGCTCCCGGCTCTCCCAGTTGTCCACCGTCTACCACCGGGTGGACGGTGGATACCAGATCAAGGGGGCCAAGGCGTTCTGCTCCGGGGCCGGTCACGCCTGCGGGTACCTGGTCGCTGCCCGGCACGCCGACGACCAGTCGGTGGTGTCGCAGTTCCTGGTCCCGGCGGATACGCCCGGCCTGCGGGTGGAGCAGAGCTGGGATTCGCTCGGGATGCGGGCCACCTGCTCGCACGACCTGCACCTGGACGTGACCGTCGGCCCGCAGGCCCTGCTCGGCGGGGTGGAAGGGCTGGCCCTGGTGGTGGCCCAGCTGATGCCGCACTGGATGGTGGCCAGCTACGCGGCGGTCTACGCCGGGGTGGCCCGGGCGGCGGTGGACGCGGCGGTGGAGCATCTCACCGAGCGGGGGTTGACCCACCTGCCGGCGGTCCGGGCCCGGATCGGCCGGGCGGACGCGGCCGCCGCCGCAGCCCTGCTGACGGTACGGGAGGCGGCCCGTCGAGTGGACGCCGAACCGGGCGACCCGGCGACCAACCAGTGGGTGTGGCGGGCCAAACTGGTCGCCGGCGGCACGGCGGCCGCAGTGGCGTCGTCGATGCTGGAGGCGGCCGGGACCTCGGCGACCCGCCGGGGGCATCCGCTGGAACGGCTCTACCGGGACGCCCGCTGCGGTGCGCTGCATCCGCCGACGTCGGACGTCTGCGCCGACTGGCTCGGTGTGGCGACGATCGGCGGAGACCCGGACCGCGACGGATCGGCACCCCGGTGGTGAGCCGGTCGCCGGACCCGGTGGCGGGCCGGTCGTCGGCCGCGGTGGTCGGGCTCGGGCTGGCGTTGCCGCCGTCGGCCAGCCAGGACGAGCTGTGGCGGGACTTCTTCGCGGCTCGGTACGACGGCGGCACCCGGGCGCTCGCGGAGCGGATCTTCGCCAACTCCGGGGTACGTACCCGGCAGGCGGCGGTGAGCCCGTTGCTGGAGGACGTCGCGGACTGGCCGACCGAGCGGCGGATGCGCCGCTACCAGATCGAGGCGTTGCCGCTGGGCAAGGAGGCGGTGGACCGGGCGCTGACCCAGGCCGGGCTGACCGCCGGGGAGATCGGTCTGTTCGTGGTCTGCTCGTGCACCGGGTACGCCACGCCCGGCCTGGACATCATTCTGGCCCGGGACGTCGGCATGGCCGCCGACACCCAGCGGTTGTTCGTCGGGCACATGGGCTGCTACGCGGCGCTGCCCGGGTTGGGCGCGGCCGCCGATTTCGTCACCGCCCGGGGCCGGCCGGCGTTGCTGCTCTGCGCCGAGCTGACCAGCCTGCACATCCAGCCGCCGGCCCGCCGGGTGGACACTCAGCAGATCGTGGCGCACGCGTTGTTCTCCGACGCGGCGGCGGCGGTGGTGCTGACGCCGACCGACGGGCCGGGCGGCCCGCCGCCGCCCGGCGGTTACGCCGTACGGGAGGTCGTGTCGGCCACCGACGCCTCCACCGCCGACCACATGACCTGGGAGGTGACCGACCTCGGTTTCCGGATGGGTCTGTCGCCCCGGGTGCCGCAGGTATTGTCGGTGCACGTACGGGCGCTGGTCGGTGATCTGCTGGCCCGGCACGGACTGGCCGTGTCGCAGGTGGACGGTTGGGCGGTGCACCCGGGTGGGCCGCGGATCCTCAACGTGGTGCAGCGGGAGCTGGGGTTGTCCGACGCGGCGATGTCGGCGTCCCGGGAGACGTTGGCGGCGTACGGCAACTGCTCGTCGCCGACCGTACTGCTGATCCTGGACCGGTTGCGGCGGGCGGGACCGCCGCCGCGTCACGTGGTGATGCTGGCGTTCGGTCCGGGCCTGACGCTCTACGCCGCGCTGCTCAACCGCTGACCCGCCGCGCGCGGCAGCGGGCTGGGTCAGGGGCCGACCAGCAGGGCCAGATCGGCGCGGTACGTCTCGACCGAGTCGGCCTGCGGCACCAGCCGGATGACCTCGCCGGTCTCGGTGACCAGCAGCACGGTGGCGGTGCCGACGGTTGCCGGGATGTCGACGAAGTTTCGGATCCCGGCGGCCGGGTCGGCCAGCAGATGGGTGCCGAGGCTGTCGGCGAGCGCCGGCGGCAGGGTGCCGGGGGAGGTGGCGCCGCTGGTGACGGCGATTACCGAGACCCCGGCCGGGACGGCGGCGGCCGCGGCGGTGATCTGGTCGGCGCACTCACAGCCCTCAACGAGCAGGATCGCCGCCGGCAGTAGCGAGCGGACCGGGACCGATGCGCCGGAGTCGTCGATCAGGTCGAGCGCGGGCAGCGGGCGGTCGGGCAGGGGAGCGGGAGCCGATGGTGTCGGGCTGGCGGTGGGCTGGGGCCGGTCGGACCAGGCGACGGAGAACATGCTGATCATTGCGGCGAGAACGGCCACCAGCATGATGATCAACGGCAGCCGGAGGGCGGCGATCTCGTGTGGCCGGTGCCCGCGGCCGCCGGCCCGGCCGGTGTCGCCGGGGTGGATGCCGAACCGCCGGTGCCAGTGGTCCCGCCGGCGGGTGCGGTGCAGCTCCCGGCGGACCTGCGCCGCTTCTTCGGCGAGCGCCCCGGGATCGTCCGGGATGACGATCGGGCCCCACTCGGGCGGGATCTCGGGCAGGTCGTCGGGCGCCCCGGCGCCGTCCGACCACCCATCACCGTTGTTGCCTGTCCTGCCCACAGCACCCCCAGCCGCTCGCCCACCGGGTCGATCGGGGTCTAGGTATCAGGGTCTCGCAACAAACCTGGTTTCGCCAGTGCCGGGGCGTGGGAAGCGGCCGGACGATATGCTGGAAGTGCCGAAACGCGTCCCATCTGGCACGTCCAACCAGTTAGCTGACTGCTGATCTGGTTGTTACTTAGCGTGCTCAAAACCTACTGGCGGTTGCGTGTCAAGCTCGAGAAAGACCTCTCACAGCCCCTCTGACCTGCGCTTACGGCTCAGACTGTGACGGGACATCGGTGCCTGAGCGTGTTACCCTAGACACAGCGAAAGGGGCTTCGAACCTATGGTTTTCAGTGTCGGCGAGACCGTTGTTTACCCCCACCACGGGGCCGCACTCATCGAGGCAATCGAGACTCGTGTCATCAAGGGCGAGGAGAAGCAGTACCTCGTCCTCAGGGTTGCGCAGGGTGACCTGACGGTGCGAGTTCCCGCCGAGAACGCCGAGATCGTCGGCGTGCGTGAAGTGGTTGGCGAAGAAGGCCTCGGCAAGGTCTTCGATGTTCTCCGCGCCCCGCACACCGAGGAGCCGACCAACTGGTCGCGGCGATACAAGGCCAACCTCGAGAAGCTGGCATCCGGAAACCCACTCAAGGTCGCCGAGGTCGTTCGTGACCTGTGGCGTCGGGAGCGGGAGCGGGGGCTGTCCGCAGGCGAGAAGCGCATGCTCGCCAAGGCCAGGGACATCCTGGTCGGTGAGGTCGCGCTTGCGGAGAAGAGCACCAAGGACGAGGCAGAGACCTTGCTCGACAAGGTGCTCACCGACGCGTAGGCAACTCTCCACCCATAGATAGTCTGTTGCCACCTGCACCGAGGACCGCGACGTGACCGCGCACTTCCAGCAACGCGGTGACGTCGCGGTCCTCGTTCCTGCGGCGGGTGCCGGGGTACGGCTCGGACCCGGCGCACCCAAAGCACTCCGGCCACTCGGCGGCGTACCGCTGCTGGTGCACGCGGTGCGTCGACTCGCCGCCGCCTCCTCGGTCGCGGTGATCGTGGTCGCCGCCCCACCCGCCGACGTCGACGCCGTCCGCGACCTGCTCGCCCCCGCCACGGCCGGGCTGCCGCTGGTCGTGGTGCCGGGCGGTGCACACCGGCAGGCCTCGGTGGCCGCCGCGCTCGCCGCCGTTCCCGCCGGCCCACAGATCGTCCTGGTGCACGACGCGGCCCGCGCCCTGACTCCACCCGACCTGGTCGACTCGGTCGCCGCCGCGGTCCGGGCCGGCGCCGGCGCCGTCATCCCGGTGCTCCCGGTCGTCGACACCATCAAGTCGGTGGACGCCGACGAGACCGTCCTGGCCACCGTCGACCGGTCGACGCTGCGGGCCGTGCAGACCCCGCAGGGGTTCCGGCGTGACGTGCTGGCCGCCGCACACGCCGACGCCGTCGATCCGCACACCGACGACGCCGGTCTGGTGGAGAAGATCGGCGTACCGGTGCTCTGCGTGCCCGGTTCGGAGCGGGCACTCAAGATCACCCGCCCGTTCGATCTGGTGATCGCCGAGCACCTGCTCGCCACCGAGCCGGCGACCCGTACCCTGCCTTCATGATCGCCCTGCAGACCGAGCCAGCGCGATGATCGTTCCCCGGGTGGGTGTCGGCACCGACGTGCACGCCTTCGCCGCCGACCGGCCCTGCTGGGTCGCCGGCCTGCACTGGCCGGGCGAGACCGGGCTGGCCGGGCACTCCGACGGCGACGTCGCCGCGCACGCCGCCTGCGACGCGCTGTTCTCCGCCGCCGGCCTCGGTGACCTCGGCGCCAACTTCGGCGTCGCCGAACCGCAGTGGGCCGGGGCCGCCGGCGTCGATCTGCTGGCCGAGGCGGCCCGCCGAGTGGTCGCCGCCGGCTTCGTGATCGGCAACGTCTCGATCCAGGTGATCGGCGTACGGCCGAAGATCGGTCCCCGGCGGGCCGAGGCGCAGCAGCTGCTCAGCGCCGCCGCCGGCGCACCGGTGACCGTCTCCGGCACCACCACCGACGGGCTCGGCCTGACCGGCCGGGGCGAAGGCCTCGCCGGCCTGGCGGTCGCGCTCGTCTATCCGTCCGGACCGCCCGGATAGGCTCGACAGGTGTCGAGCGAGTCTTCCCCCGAGCCGCCCACCGACGTTGACGGCTACCTGCAGCGCGCCGGGCTGCTGGCCGACCTGGGCCGCTACGACGAAGCCGCCGGTGAGATCGGGTTCGCGGTGGCCCTCGACCCGGACAGCGTGGCCGCACGGATCATGCTGGCCCGGGTGCATCTCGCCGCCGACCGCCCGGAGCAGGCCCTCGCCGCGATCGACGCGTGGGCGGACGACGTGCCGAACCCGTGGTCGGCCGAGGCCGCCGCGACGGCCACACCGTCCGAGGCGGCACCGACCTCACCAGCCGACGGGGCGACGACCACACCGGCCGACACCGACGCCGCCGGTGCAGGTGCCGGCGCTCGGCCCGGCCCGTCGGACCGGGTCGCCCTGCTGGTGGTACGCGGGCTGGCGCTGATCGACCTGCGGCGGTACGCCGACGCCGCCCGGCTCGCCACCGACCTGCTGGCGACGTATCCGGACGACGCGTACGCCCAGCGCAGCGGTGCGGCGATCCTGGCCGGCTCGCGCAACGGCCAGCCGGCGCTCAACGCGGCCTGGCGGGGGGTGGAGCTGGCCCCGCAGGACGCCCAGGCGCATCTGGTGCTGGGGCTGGTCGGGGCCCGGCTGGAGCTGTTCGACCTGGCACACCGGGCCTACGGGGAGGCGCTGCGGCTGGACCCGCTGATCGGTGAGGCGCAGCACGACGTCGGGGTGATCCACCTGGAACAGCGGCGGTACGCCGCCGAGCTGGCGGTGCTCGCCGAACGGGCCACCGCGATGGCACCGCCCCCGCCGCCGCAGCCCTCGCCGTCCCGGCCATCCCGGTGGGCACCGGCACCGCCCGGGTCGGCGCCGATGGATCCCCGGCTGGACGGGCCGCCGACCGCCGAGGAGGAGTTGCGCCGGCTGGTGCTGATCGGTGCCGGCTACAGCATGATCGCGGCAGTGACGGTGGCCTGCCTGGCCGGCAGCCCGGCGTCGCGCGGCTGGGCGGTGGTCGCCGCACTCGGCGGGTTCGTGCTGGTCTGGGTGCTGGCCCGGCGGGTGCCGGGTGGCCGGATCCTCGAGGTGGTGTCGCAGTTGGTGGACCGCCGGCTGGCGACGGCGGTGTACGCGGCGGCCGCCGCCCCGGTGCTGATCTTCTGCTACGCGGCGATCGCCACCCCGTGGCTGCTGGTGTCGGCGATCGTTGCGGCCGCCGTCGCCCAGTTCATGGTGCTGCGCCAGGCCAGCGGTCGGCGGTAGGGCCGGTCAGCGGGCGTTGCCGGCCCAGGTCCAGGCGTACCCGGTGTCCTCGACGGACAGTGCCGGGTCGCAGAGGTCCAGCGGACGGAAGGTGTCGACCATCACGGCGAGTTCGTCGAAGTGCTCGGCGCCGAGCGCCCGTTCGACCGCGCCGGGCTGCGGGCCGTGGGTGAACCCGGCCGGGTGCAGCGAGATCGAGCCCTGCTCGATGCCGGAGCCGCGCCGTGCCTCGTAGTTGCCACCGGTGTAGAACAGGATCTCGTCGGAGTCGACGTTGTGGTGGTTGTACGGCACCGGGACCGCCTGCGGGTGGTAGTCGACCTTGCGCGGCACGAACGAGCAGATCACGAAGTTGGGGCCGGCGAAGGTCTGGTGCACCGGCGGCGGCTGGTGCAGCCGGCCGGTGATCGGCTCGAAGTCGTAGATGCTGAACGCCCACGGGTAGAGGTGCCCGTCCCAGCCGACCACGTCGAACGGGTGGTGGGCGTACACGTGGCGGGTCCAGCCCTGCCGGTGCCGGACGTAGACCTCGACGTCGGTGCCGTCGACCAGCAGTGGTTTGCCCGGCCCGCGGATGTCCCGTTCGCAGTACGGTGAGTGCTCCAGGAACTGGCCGCGCACCGACAGGTAGCGCTTGGGTGGTCCGATGTGGCCGGTCGCTTCGACGGTGAGCAGCCGCAGCGGTACGTCGTCGACGGGCACGATCCGGTGCACCACCGACGTCGGGATGATCACGTAGTCGCCGGAGGTGACGCCGAGCACCCCGAAGCTGGACTCGACGCGGGCGGCACCGGACTCGACGTACAGGCACTCGTCGCCGGTGGCGTTTCGGTACAGCGGGGACGGCCGGTCGGCGACGACGTACGAGATGCGCACGTCGTCGTTGGCGAGCAGCGGTTGCCGGCCGAGTACGGCGTCGGTGTGCCCGGTGTCCAGCTTGTGGGTGCGCAGATGGCGTGGGGTGAGCGGGCGGTTCGGCAGCCGGCGCGTCGGTGGCGGGTCGTACGACTCGGCGGCGACGATGGCGGTCGGCAGGTGCCGGTGGTAGAGCAGGGACGAGTCGGCGGAGAAGCCCTCCTGGCCCATCAGCTCCTCGGCGTACAGGCTGCCGTCGGGTTGGCGGAACTGGGTGTGGCGCTTGCGGGGGATCTCGCCAACGCTGCGGTAGTAGGGCATCATTACCCTCCGTATCTCCCCGTTGACCGGGCGAAAGCGTCCGATAATCGGACGCTGTTGTCCGTTAATCGTAGAATCCACTAGGTTCGAAGGCGTGTCAATGCAGGTACCCAGGATCTTCACCGGCCTCGTCGACGACGCCGCGGTCTTCCCGCCGGGCAACGCCGACCTGCCCGACGCGATCACCGCGCACCGCGGCCACCGCACCGCCTGGTACACCGACCTGGTCGGCCCGTTCCTGCTGCCCGCGTCCGAGATCGACGCGGCGCGGCGACTGGTCGGGCCGGGTGACGAACTGGAGATCGGCCTGATCGGCGACACCGGCGTGGCCGCGCTGCCGGCCGCCGTCGAAGCGCTGCCGACCGACCGGATCCGGCCCCGGCAGGTCGAGGTCGCCGTCGCCAAACGCGGCGAGGACCCGCAGCCCGGCCTGCGCGCGCTGCTCACCGCCCTGGCCGGCTGGCCCAAGATCAGCGGGTACGCGGAGGTGCCGCTCACCTGGGGGCTGCTCGCCGCCCTGGACAGCCTCGCCGAGGCGCGGGCCGGCGGCGTCGACGTCGCCGCCAAGTTCCGCACCGGCGGGCTGGCCGCCGAGCTGTTCCCCACCCCGGTCGAGCTGGCCGCCGTCATCTGTGCCTGCCGCGACCGGGCGCTGCCGTTCAAACTGACCGCCGGCCTGCACCACGCCATCCGCGACACCGACCCGGAGACCGGCTTCACCCACCACGGCTTCCTCAACGTGCTCGCCGCCACGATCACCGCCGCCGAGGGCGCCGAGGTCGCCGAGGTCGCCGAGCTGCTCGCCACCGCCGACGCCGCCCGGCTGATCGAGCCGGCCCGCACGCGCGGCGGTGCCGACCGGCCGCTCTGGGTAGGTTTCGGGTCGTGCAGCATCACCGACCCGCTGACCGACCTGGTCCGGCTGGGGCTGATCAACGGAGGATTCGCGTGACGACCTGCTGGGTGCCCGGTGCCGACGGCTCACCGTACGGGGTGCAGACCTTGCCGTACGGTGCCTTCCGCCGCAGGGGTGAGGCCGGCGCGCCCGGTGGCGGGGAGCGGCGGCTCGGCGTACGGATCGCCGATTTCGTGCTCGACCTGCGCGGCGCGGAAGATGCCGACCTGATCCTCGCCGGCGGCGCCCTGTGCGAGCCGACCCTCAACGCCTTCCTGGCTCTCGGCCGGGCACAGTGGACGACGGTGCGGCGGCGGATCGTCGAGCTGCTCACCGAGACCGAACACCGGTCCACCGTCGAGCCGCTGCTGATCCCGCTGTCCGAGGTGGACCTGGTGCTGCCGTTCGCGGTCGGCGACTACGTCGACTTCTACTCCTCCGAGCAGCACGCCAGCAACGTCGGGCAGATCTTCCGCCCCGGGCAGCCGCTGCTCACCCCCAACTGGCGGCACCTGCCGATCGGCTACCACGGCCGGGCCGGCACCGTCGTCGTCTCTGGTACGCCGATCGTGCGCCCCAGCGGCCAGCGGCGCAGCTCCGACGGCCCGGTCTTCGGCCCGTCCCGCCGGCTCGACATCGAAGCCGAGGTCGGCTTCGTCGTCGGGGTGCCGACCGCGCTCGGCGACCCGGTGCCGACCGACCGGTTCGCCGACCACGTGTTCGGGGTGACCCTGGTCAACGACTGGTCGGCCCGCGACATCCAGGCCTGGGAGTACCAGCCGCTCGGCCCGTTCCTGGGCAAGTCGTTCGCCACCTCGGTCGGCCCGTGGGTGGTGCCGCTGGAAGCCCTCGACCACGCCTGGGTGCCGGCCCCGTCGCAGGACCCGCCGGTGCTGGACTATCTGCGCGAGTCGTCACGGCGCGGCCTGGACCTGTCGATCGTCGTCGAGTGGAACGGCACCCGGGTCAGCGAGCCGCCGTTCGCCGGCATGTACTGGACCCCGGCGCAGCAGTTGGCGCACCTGACCGTCAACGGCGCGTCGCTGCGCACCGGCGACCTCTACGCCTCCGGCACCGTCTCCGGTGAACGGCGTGACCAGGTCGGCTCGTTCCTGGAGTTGACCTGGGGCGGCACCGAGCCGATCAAACTGGACGACGGGTCCGAGCGCACCTTCCTCGAAGACGGCGACACCGTCGTCATCACCGCCACCGCCCCCGGCCCGGCCGGCACGACGATCGGCTTCGGCGAAGTCACCGGCACCGTCGCGCCCGCTGCCTGACTTTTAGTTTACTGTGGACCACATTCATAGATCTTCCATCATGGTCTGACTGATTCTCGGTGCAACCATGGGGCAGCCAAATATCGTCTCGCTGACCGCATCAGCTGCGATACCACCGGGACAGGAGATGTTTTCGCAGCTCACGTCTTGCCGGCCGGTAGGTCTGGTATCGGGCAGAGCCAGGGCACGATGCCGCCGGTTGCGGATTCAGGGTTGCGTACGAGGCTGACGGCCAGACAAACTGTGGTGCGCAGCTGCCGCGAGCTTGGACCACAGATGGCATCGACCTGACGAAGCCATCCATGAGTGAAGGGTCGAGGGATTGCGAATCTTCAACAAGATCGGCGAAGCCCTGCTGGAGCGGCTGGTGCCGCGCGCGGAAGCGCAGGCCGCACCATGCCCGTGTGGTTACATCTACTGCCAGTTCTGCATTGCGCCGGGCTACCGATGCAGGGTGATGAACGATGCCTGCACCTCGTACGACTGCTACCTAGATCCGGAGTGCTGACCCACATCTGACTGGATGCACTTGAAGAAGGTGGGGTGCCCTGCCGGTCTGGATATCCGGCCGGGCGCCCCACCTGAGAAGACGGTCCTCGGGCTGTACGAACAACAGGTTGGTAGCGATGTTGCGGGTTGTGTGGTCGCAGGTTATCCGCCGGTGGACCCGGTCGGTTGCCCTGCTCCTTGGGCTGTTCGTCGCGGTCACCAGTTTCACGGTGCTCACCGGCACGGCCGAGACGTCACGACTCGACGTCATTGGCACGGTGGAGGCGAACGCCCGCACCGCGTACGACATCCTCGTCCGTCCGGCGGAGTCGATTTCCGGCCAGGAGACGGCGACCGGGGTGGTTCGCCCCAACTTCCTCACCGAGGCACCCGGCGGCATCAGCCTGGAACAGGTCGACACGATCCGCAGCCTGTCCGGCGTGGAGGTGGCGGCACCGATCGCCCTCATCGGTATGGCCGTCCCGGAGCTTCGTGTCCCAGTGGACCTGTCCGATGTCGTGCCGGACGGAGAACGATCGGCCTTCCGGCTCACCGTCAACTGGCGCATGGACCGTGGCTTGAGCACGATCGGGCCGGACGAAGCCTACGTCTACTTCACTCCGAATCCGGTCGCGCACCGGGACATCGTCTCGGTCTCCGACGAGAACCCGTTCGGCAGCTTTCTGGACGAGATCCTTCCGTCCGGCGCGCGGGTCAACATCTGCGGCAAGGCGCTCGACATCCAGGCCGAATCGTCGTATGAATCGACGGTGAGCGAAAGCGTGCAGTGTTACTCCTTGAACGAGGACAGCCGTGGGTACGCCGACCAGGCGTTCCTGCTCGACTGGCGCATTCCATACGTCCTGGCTGCCATCGACCCAGCGGCCGAGGCGGAGCTGATCGGTCTGGACGACGCGATGGTCTCCGGGAGTTATCTGCCCGACAGCCGGGCCGCGGTGGCCGGCGAGGACGACGATTGGACCCGGACGATCCCGGTGATCGCGGCCAGCGACAGCTACGTCGATCAGCAGGCGGTCGTGGAAGTCGAGCAACTGCCGCGCGACGTCGCGGAACAGTTCGTCGGGACGAGGGAGAGCATCACCGCTGCGGACAGTTTCGCCGCCAGCGCCTCCGGGGTCCCGGTCAAATCATTTGAGGTCGACGGTGGTGCTGCTGACGCGTTCCTGCTTCGCGACCTCGGACATACGTTCGGCAACACGGTGGGAACCTACTGGACGGCTGGACCGGTCGAGTGGGACACCGGGCCCGACGGCACGCTGATCCCTCGGGACCAGGAGGTCGCCAGCGAGGTGTGGCAGGGGCCATTCGGCGGTCGGAGCGGTACCGAGCCGGTCGCGGCCGACGACCGGAGTTTTCGTGAGCTGCAACGGCACGCACGCGCCCTAGGCCGACAGGTGATCGACCCCAAGCTCACGTTGACCGGGCGGTTCGATCCGGAGCTGATCGACACCTTTTCGGCCCTGTCCGAGGTGCCACTGGGCGCCTACCAGTCGCCCGGTCTGGAAGGCGCGGATGAGACCTCGCAGCGGCTGCTGGGCGGAGCGCCGCTGCTGCCGTCCAGTAACCCGGCCGGCTATCTGCAGCAGCCGCCGCTGCTGCTGACCACCCTGGATTCGGCCGAGTCCTTCTACGGCAGCTTCGACCGGTCTTCCGGGCCGGGGCCGGTGGCGGCGGTCCGGGTGCGGGTCGCCGGCGTGACCGGCATCGACGAGGTGTCCCGGGAACGGGTGCGGGTCGTAGCGGAGCGGATCGCGCAGGAGACCGGCCTGCACGTCGACATCACCGTCGGCTCGTCGCCGACCAAGCGGACCGTGGCGCTACCGGCCGGCGAGTTCGGCCGACCCGACCTGTCACTCACCGAATGGTGGTCGAAGAAGGGCGTCGGGGTGGTGATCAGCGAAGCGGTGGAGCGCAAGTCGCTGATCCTGTTCGTCCTGGTCCTTGTGGTCTGTGCGCTGTTCATCGGCAACTCGTCCGCCGCCGCGGTGCGCGCCCGACGCAGCGAGCTTGGCGTGCTCGCCTGCCTGGGCTGGCCGCGGCGGTCGTTGTTCGCCGTGGTGTTGGGCGAGCTGCTGGTCATCGGGCTTGCCGCAGGCGTGCTGGCGTCGGCGGGGGCGTGGCTGATCGGCGGGCCGGTCGGTGTCGAGGTGCCCTGGGCGCGAGCGGTGCTCGCCATTCCGGCCGCGATCCTGGTATCGCTCGCCGCCGGCCTGATCCCGGCGGTGCAGGCGTCGCGGGCCGATCCCATGGAGGCTGTCCGGCCGGCGGTCGCCACCGGCCGCCGCGCCCGGCTGTTCCTCGGACTCACCGGTCTCGCGATGGTCAATATCCGCCGGACACCGGGGCGTACCGCGCTGGGCGGCGCGGCGTTGGCTGTCGCGGTGACGGCGCTGACGCTGCTGGTCGCCATCACCTGGGCGTTCCAGGGTGTCCTGGTCGGCAGCCTGCTCGGTGACGCGATCGCCGTTCAGGTGCGTGGGCCGGATCTGGCCGCCGTGGTCGCGATGCTGGTCCTTGCCACGGTCGCGATTGCCGACGTGGTGTTTCTGAACGTCCGAGAGAGAGCCTCCGAGTTCGCCGCGCTGCAGGCGACCGGTTGGACGCACACATCGATAGCCCGGCTGGTTCTCACCGAGGGTGTGCTGCTGGGTCTACTCGGGGCGGTTCCGGGCGCGGCCCTGGGCCTCGGTCTCGCAGTACTGCTGGCCGGTGGCGCTGATGCCAGCGTGACCAGGTTGCTGCCGATGGCGCTCGCCGTGGCCGGCGCCGGCGTCGTCGCTGCAGCCCTCGCCGCCATCCCACCGATCCAGTCCCTCCGGCGTCGCCCGGTCACCCGCCTCCTGGTCGAGGAGTAGCAGGTGACCTATCTGGGGCTGGCCTTCCATCTGGCCATGGTGGGAGTGTTCGCCGTATCGGCGGTCGGGAAGCTGCGTGCCCGAGCCGAAGCCGAGGCCGCGATCGCGCTCCTGCTGCGGTTGCCGCAGTCGCGACGAGCGGTCGTCACCGTGGTCACGGCGCTACTGATCGCGGCCGAGCTGACGATCGCGGTGGCGATGCTCGTGCCGTGGGTTGCCGCCGCCGGGCAGGTGGCGGCGATCGGCCTGCTCGTCGTGCTCACTCTTGGCGTCGCGACTGCGGTCAAACAGAAGATCAGCGTCCCGTGCGCGTGCTTCGGGCGGCCAACGAGCGACCTCGGGAAGCGGCACATCTATCGAAATCTGATCCTGATCACCATCGCCGGGGCCGGCCTGGTCATCCACGTCTTCCAGGCAGACGGGAACTTGTCCGATCTGCACGTGGGCGGTGTCGCCATGAGCGTCCTGGGCGCATTCGTCATTGCGCTACTGGTTACCTACTACGATGAGATAGTCGATCTCTTTGACACCTCGCCGGGGTCGGGTGTCGGCGCACCTCCACTGTGACCCCAAAAAGTGGTTGGGAAAGCGATGACCTACGTAGTTGCGTCCGTCGTTCTGATCGGGGCGATATCCCTCATCAATCTGTCGTTGACCGCAGCGGTGATCCGTCGGCTCCGACAGGACCCGTCAGCGCCTGTCAATTCGGCTCCCGTGTCCGGGCTCGCGGTTGGTTCGTCGCTGCCGGATCTCACGACTACCGCCCTTGACGGGGCCGAGGTGTCGGTTGCGAAAGTCGGTCAGGAGCAGGCGGTGTTCGCGTTCATCTCCACCGGCTGCTCAGCGTGTGGCCCGTCGATCCCGCACTTCATCGAGTACGTGCGGAGTCAGTCATTGCGGCAGTCTCAGGCCATCGCCGTCATAGCTGGCGAGCGCGAGAACGCCACTCATTTCATCGAGCAGCTGGACGGGATCGCCACGACCGTGCTCGATTCCAAGGAAGGTGACTTCGCGAGGAGCTTCGCTGTTTTCGCCTTCCCGACCTTCATCGCCAGTGACTCCGCCGGCCGGGTCACCGCCAGCGGGGCTGGCGCTGCATCACTGCCTCGCGAACACTGACCGTGGCGACCTTGCGTTCTGATCCGGAGGTGCTGGTCGGCTGGCGTGGACTTGTCGCCTGTTCGGCAAAGGCGCTCGCGCTCACGTTCCGGGCCGGTCCGATAGCCTTCGTGTGCTCGGCGGCGATCACAGTCGCGCTCGGCCTCATCCCGGCTTGCGTCGCGTGGCTGACGAAGGAACTGGTAAATTCTCTTCAGTTCCCTGATGCTGCGGGTCTCGAGCCGCTCCTGGCGGTTGCCGCCATCGCGGTGCTCGGCGCCTTCGCGGCCCTCCTGCCACACCTTTCGAACTATGTCAAAGCGCGCCTACGGCGGCAGGCCGCGATCATCGTGCAGGACCGGCTGTTCTCGACAGTCAACGGATTCGACGACATCGCGGTACTCGAAGACCCGAAGTTCAGAGACAGGCTACGTCTCGCGCACGAGAACGCGATGAGTGCCCCGGACCGGGTTTCCGGAGCTCTGTTCGGGGCGATGCAGAACGCCATCTCGGTGTCCGGCTTCATCGTCGTTCTGATGGCGATCAGTCCGATTGTCACGGCCGTGACGGTCGTGGCGGCGGTGCCCGTCCTGGTCGTACAACTCTCGATCAGCCGGCAGCAGGCCCAGATGGCCTGGAAACTGAGCCCGCGTAACCGGCGTCAGCTCTTCTACCAGGCGCTCATGCTCGACCTGGCTGCCGCCAAGGAACTCCGCCTGTTCAACCTCGGAGGGTTTCTCCTCGGCAGAATGCGCAGCGAGACCCGCCAGATAAACTCCACGGAGGACAAATTCGACCGAAGGGTCGTGCTGAGCCACGGGCCGCTGGCCGGGCTGAGCGCCACGATCGCGGGCTGTGGCCTGGTCTGGATGGTCGCCGAGGCGACACGCGGAGCGTTCGACATCGGCGACATCACCGCGTTCATCGCCTCGGTGACCGGCGTGCAGATAGCGCTCGGTGGACTCGTCGCCTCAATCGCCGCAGGCCACCAGGCGCTACTTGGATTCTCTCATTATGTCGCAATTATCGACATGTCTCGGCGCAATTCGGAAAGTGAGTCGACGGCATCGCTGTCGCCCCTGTCAAGCCGGATAGAGTTCCAGGACGTCTGGTTCCGGTACACCAACGACGGCCCCTGGATCCTGCAGGGTGTAAGCTTCACGCTCTCCCATGGTGCGACCCTCGGTCTGGTGGGGTTGAACGGTGCTGGCAAGAGCACCCTGGTCAAGCTTCTGTGTCGCCTGTACGAGCCGACCCGGGGCCGGATAAAATGGGACGGGACCGACATCCGCCATGTTTCGGCCCGTGCCCTCAGGGCGAGGATCAGCGCTGTCTTCCAAGACTACATGATGTATGATCTTTCGGTGTCCGAGAACATCGGCATCGGCGATGTCGCGAATCACGCAGACCAATCGCAGATCGCTGCTGCGGCAGGCAGGGCAGGTGCCGACGATTTCATCGAGAAGCTGGCTGGTGGATATGACACCATGCTGTCTCGCATTTTCGTGCCCGCAGACCGGGACGATCCCAGCTCCGGAGTCGTGTTGTCCGGCGGGCAGTGGCAGCGACTCGCTCTGGCCCGCGCGTTCATGAGGACCCGACGGGATGTCTTGATTCTGGACGAGCCGACGTCTGGGCTCGATCCTGCCGCCGAGCAGGAGATAAACGAAAAGCTCACACGCCATCGGCTGGGCTCGACCAGCATTCTGATCTCCCATCGCCTCGCTGCAGTGCGGCAAGCCGACCACATCGTGGTGCTGCAGGGTGGGGTGGTCATCGAGGAAGGTTCACACGCGTCCCTGCTGGGCAAGGGTGGTGAATACGCCCGTCTGTTCAACCTGCAGGCAGCCGGCTATGCGGCCGGCGAAGGCGAGTCGTCCGCCCGGCCAGAAGGGACCAGTGCCGAGATAGTTGACGAGTCGGAACGGATAACCGCGTGATAAGCAAAAATGCCCAGGGCGATAACGTGCTGGGTGATGAGTCTCAGCCCACCTCAGGCGGGTCGGATAGCGAGGGTGACCAGCCGATCGTACGGGTGGTCGACCTGTCCAAGACCTACCATACGGACGCCAGTGAGCCGATTTACGCGTGCCGGAATATAGATTTCGAGATGCGCGAGCGCGAGATCGTCGCCCTTACCGGGCCATCCGGGTCTGGTAAATCCACGTTGCTGCACCTGATCGGGGCACTCGACACACCTGATTCGGGTGTCATCGAGGTAGCGGGCGAGCCGGTCACCGGGATCAAGGGGCGTCGACTGGCCGAATATCGGCGGCGGGTCGGATTCGTGTTCCAGAGATTCCACCTCTTGCCCACACTGACCGCAGCGGACAATGTGATCGCGCCTCTGCTGCCCTACAAGACCTCGTTTGACAGACGGGCCAAGGCGAAGCAGATTCTCGACGCCGTCGGACTTGCCGGCCGAGAGGGTTCGCTGCCGTCGAAGCTTTCCGGCGGGCAGCAACAGCGTGTCGCCATCGCGCGAGCCTTGATCAACGACCCGATGCTCGTGCTGGCCGACGAACCCACTGGAAACCTCGACAGCCAGACCGGGGAAGACATCATGGAGCTCCTGTTCGGTCTCCGCGAGCGGGTCGGGGCCTCACTGATCATCGCAACCCACGACCCGGGCCTCGCCGCGCGTTGCGACCGTGTTATCCAGATCCGAGACGGACGCGTCATCAAAGACACCACTCGCCCGGCTACCGGCTGAGCGGCAGACCCTCGATGACGTGGTGGCTGCTGCCGAGCGCGATAGCCCTGTCGATCGGCGGGTTGGCGGTCTGGCTCCGCCGGACCTACCTGGTGATCACGGTCGACGGCCCGAGCATGTCCCCGGCGTTGGTGCCCGGTGACCGGGTGGTGGTCCGCCGGGGGGCGCAGCGGATTGGCAAAGGCAGCATCGTGGTGGTCAGCCGTCCTGATCCGGACCGGGGCTGGAAGGACCGCGCGCGGCTCACCGGCACTGTTGGTTCCCGACGCTGGTTCATCAAGCGAGTGGCCGCCCTGCCAGGTGAAACCGTCACGACCGCAGCGGTGCCGGTTGTCGTGCCCGAACGCCACGTCTATCTCCTCGGCGACTACGCGCGCAGCGCCGACTCCCGGCAGTTCGGCCCGTGCCCCACCGACCAGATCCTCGGCAAAGTGGTCTATCGGTACACCCGACGCGGCTCGCCGCGCCACGATGCCCACCGTCCCTGACCGATAGGCCGGTGTCGGTCCAGCGGCAGGCGCCAGCTCTGCGGCGCGGGTCAGGGCGGGGTGAGGCCGGCGTACTGCAGCACGGCCCGGATCCGTCGGGCGGCGGCCTGGTCGCGTCGGTCCAGCACCGCGAGCGCTTCCAGGAACAGTTCGCAGTACGTGCCTCCGCAGTGTCGGCAGCCGCCGGTCCGGTCCGGCATGTGCCGCTCGGCCATCCGTTTAGCGATCTTGGCGACGAGCGCCAGGTCGCCGTCCGGCGGCGGCCCGCCGTCGTCGGCGTGACCGTGCCCGTCGTTGACCTGGTCGGGCCCGCTGTCGACCCGGTCGTGACTGCCGTCGCGGGGTGCCGGGGCGACGCCGCGCGCCCCGACCAGGTTGAAGCGCGGGTCGGTGTCGATGTCGGTTTCGCCGGGCACCCGGCTCGGCAGCGGCGGGTGGCCCGCTGTGGGCCGTCGGTTGATCTGTTCCGACGGCTGCGGCCGGCGGGTGAACCGGTCGGGCTTGTCATTGCGGTACGCCATGATTCTCCTCGCGTCAGTATTACCGTCTGAGAAAGCCGTCCGGGGATTGCTGTGCTGCGGTCGCCGGCCGCCGTGGAAATTGCACGCAGGTCGGCGGTGCTGCGGCGTTGGGGTTTACGTCGGCGGGGGTGGCGGCTGCGGGTAGGTCATCGCTCCGCAGTCCGGACACCAGCGACTCTTCACCTTGAAGCTCAGCAGACCGGCGAGAAATCCGATCATGGCGGAGCTGATCATGGCGATCCCGAAGCCGATCGACGACATCGCTTCACCCTCTCGCATAAGCGTGGTGAGCTGGGGTTTCTCCGGCGGCGTGGCGGCCGGACGGCTCGGGGGTGCCGTGCCGGCCGCCACGCCTGATTGGGGAGAACGGCGCTGACCGTTCGGATGGTTTGCCGGCCCACCGATCGGTCATGCCGTATTCGTCGACGAAAGGTCAGCGCCGATTTGCGACGCTTCGATCCCGTTCCCGAACGAAGAAGAGTCTGTCGGTCAATCTGCGCCAACGCAACAGTGTCGGAGCCATGTGGTAGAGATATGGCCAGTCAGTCGAATAGACCTCGGTCGACCGAGAGTTGACCTGCCAGACGTGCATGATCAATCCGCAGATGATCAAATTCCAGGAGGTGGCACCAATGTCCTCGGCCCTGTTGAACTCGTCGGTACCGCGACGCCAGCTCGGTCGGGAGCTGCGTCGGCTGCGTGAGCGGCTGGCCGGGGTCCCGCAGACCACGGCGGCCCGGGAGCTGGACTGGTCGGCGACCAAGCTGCTGCGGATGGAGCGCGGCGAGGTGCCGATCCGCGCCGAGGACGTGGTGCTGCTCTGTGAGCTGTACGGCGCGGACCTGAAGACCGTCGAGGCGCTGGCCGCGCTGGCCCCGAAGACCAAGGAGAAGGGCTGGTGGCACGACTACGCCAGCATCCCGTCCTGGTTCGAGCTGTTCATCGGCCTGGAGGAGGCCGCCTCCCACCTCCGCGAGTACCACACCGGCCTCGTTCCTGGCGTGCTGCAGACCCGGGAGTACGCGACCGCGGTCTTTGCCCGCAGCCCGCTGCGCCTGTCGCCGGAGGTCATCGAGCAGCGGGTAGCGGTCCGGTTGCAGCGGGCGCAGTTGCTCACCCGGATGGAGCCGATGCTGCCCCGGTTCGACATCGTGCTCACTGAGGCGGTGATCCGTTGGCCGGTCGGCTCCGGGGCGGTAATGGCAGCCCAGCTGCGTCGCCTGGCCGAGGCGAGTGAGCTGCCGAACGTCTCGATCCGGCTGATCCCGTTCAGCGAAGGTGTCCACGGTGGGCTGCTTACCGGCGACTTCCGGCTGATGGACTTTCCCGCTGAGCTGGAGCCAACCACCGTCTACGTCGAGGGCCTCACCGGCGCTCTCTATCTGGACCGTCCCGATGAAGCCGCGCGCTATACGATGGCCTTCGATGACCTGACGGTCGCCGCGCTCGGTCAGGCCGCGACACGTGACCTCCTCGCCCGGACCGCAAAGGAGTACGAGTCATGATCGACCTGTCTACCGCTACCTGGCGCAAGAGCAGCCGCTCCAACGATCAGGGCAACTGCGTCGAGGTGGCCGACGCTACCTGGCGTAAGAGCAGCCGCTCCAACGATCAGGGCGACTGTGTCGAGGTGGCCGACGAGTTGGGCGGGGTGGTCGGCGTGCGGGACTCCAAGGACCCGGCCGGGCCGGTGCTGGTGATCTCCCCGGCGAGCTGGTCCGCCTTCATCGCCGCCGCCAGGGGCGGCACCTTCACCGCCTGACCGTGCGGCACCTGCGCTGACGTCACGACGTGAGGCTGAGATACCTAACCAGCTCGTCGATAGGTATCTCAGCCTCACATCGTTGACGCTGTCGCAGGCGTCAGACGGCTGAGCCGAATCCGGCGACGTCCTTGGGGTCGGGGCCGAACCGGTTCGAGCCGGGCGTGCCGTTCTGCACGTAGAACACCAGCAGGACGATCCAGCCGATGATCGGGATCAGCCCGATCAGGATCCACCAGCCGGACCGGTCGGTGTCGTGCAGCCGGCGTACGGCGACCGCCAACGACGGCAGCAACAGCGCCAGGCTGACGAGCAGGCCGATGACGCCGTTCGTGGAGTCCTCGAAGTTGGTGCCCAGCGCGGTGTCGAGGATCGAGGTCACGATGCTGACGAGGAGAGAGAAGAGGGCGAACCACCAGTACTCGGAGCGGCGGGCACGTCCACTGAACCCGACATACTGGGTGAGAACCGAGCGAACTGCAGCGGTAAACGACATGACGCCTCCAGCGTCTCAAGCGGAGCGATCCGTGACACTCACGGTAGGAGGCTGTCACAAGTGGATCTTGCCTGCCTGAGCGTACGATGCCCGTGAGACCTGCGCCTCTACGAACGGCGCTTCAACTCGCCGAGCACCTCGTCCATCGAGAACGTGTCGCCCGAGGCGAAGTCCTGCCTGGACTGGCGGAGATCCGCGAGGGCTTCGGCGTCGGAGAGCAGGTCGAGTGTTTCCCGCATCGACTCGTACTCGGCTACCGCGATCAACATGACGTCCGCGTGGCCGTTGTGGGTGATCGTGTAGCGGTCGTGCTGCCGGGCGACCCGATCGGCGAGTTCAGCGATACGAGCCTTGGCCTCAGTGATCGAGATGGTCTCCACGGCAGCCATTCTGGTGGCCGGTCAGAGTTTTGACTATCAGCTACAACCCGCCACGGGTCCGTACTACGAGCGCAGCGCATTTTTGATCTTGCCGGCGGCTTTGTCCATGCCCTGCATCACCTTCTGTGCCGTACCGCTGCTGAGCTGCAGGAGCATGCTGGCGCTCAACGCCTTCTCGACCTCGGACAGGCCCTCCTGCGCCGACCCGCTGAGCCGGGTGGCCGCCGCCTGCATGGCCTGCTTGGCCTGGCCGTCGCCGGCCTTCTCGGCGCAGTTTGTCAGCGACTGCGCGTTGAGTACGTCGAGTGACAGGGTGGCGAACGCGGCGTTGAGCCCGGCCGTCTCGAAGGTCAGCTCGTCACCGGAGCCGTTCAGCAGGAACGACGCGATGATCTTCTCGTCCATGCCGCCGGTCATCCGGGCGGTCGGGCTGACGTACTTGGGCATGCCGCCCAACTCGCCGATCAGCGCCTCCCAGGTCTGCATCCGCTCGGTCGCCGAGGTCCTGAGCCGGTTGTACAGCCCCGCCAGGATCGGGTTGGGGGTGCGCCGGGCCAGCATGCCGAACAGGCAGACCCCCATCAGGTCGTGGGTCATCCACGCGGAGAGCTGATCGGCCAGGAACGGGCCGTTCAGGCCGCTGCCGGCGGCGAAGGCGGCCAACTGCTCGTCGTCCACCGCCCGCTCCGGCGTGACCGTCGCCATCGGGCCCGGCTTGATCATCGCACCGGTCTCGGTACGTAAGGCACTGCGCGTCATCGCACGACTTCCTCTCGAACCTTCTCGCGGGCGTACTGCTCGGCCGGGTACGGGCCGTCGGTGATATTGCGGTACTCGCGGCCGTTGCGCTGCGCGTTCTCGTCGATGACCTGCTCACTGGGTGCGCCACCGGCGTTGACCGTCGCCATGTGCTTGATGTAGCGCTCCGGCCACTCGGCGACGAAACCGGTGCCGAACGTGGTGATGTCCACCTGTTCGGCGATCACCTCGCGGATGAAGTCCTTGTTCGGCTGGAACTTCGTCGGCTGGGGCATCTCGGCGGGGAGGATCTGCTCCGGCTCCCGGCCGTCGTAGCGGCGCAGCAGGTCGGCCGCCACCTTGAGCTGCTCGATCTCCATCGCCAGGTTCAGCTCCCAGACCTGTTTGATCCGGCGGTCGTCCTCGTCCTGGGCGAACGACCAGTACATGTAGCACTCGTTGTACTCGTGGTGGACGAGCTGCTCCAGCCAGCTTTCCGCCGGGTCGAGCATCGATTCGTACTGCGTGACGTGCTCCTCCTCCACCATCGCGATCTCCAGGTAGAGGCCGCGGGCGATCGGCTCGACGAACTCCGGCCCCACGTTCATGTAGTAGTTCATCGTCTGCTGCTCGGCGGCGGTGATGGTGATGGCGTGCATCCGCGACAGCGGGTCGACGGTGTGCTTGTCGTAGTGCTTGCGGATGTTGTCCTCGGGGTGGCGGTGGTGGTGCGACGTCGGCCGCCCCGGCATGACCTCGGTCAGGTAGTCGACGATCGCCTCCGCCTTCTTGCCCTGAGTCAGCTCGTAGAGGTTGGAGTAGCGGTAGAGGTGGTCGAAGTCCTCCAGCAGGCCGAACTTGTAGTTCTGCCGCAGGTACGGGTCGGGCTCGTTGCGGGCGACCCAGGCGGTGATGTCGGTCGCCACCTGCTCGTACCCGAGCACGACCTCCAGCACCGACTCCTGGCCGGGGATCAGCCAGTTGACCGCCTTCTGCTGCTGTTGTTCGATGTAGCGCAGGTAGGCGAGCTTCTGCCGTAACTCGAGGTCGTCGACGTGCCGGTTCATCTGGTGGCTGAACATGATCGCCTCCACCTCGATCCCGTTCATCACGATCACCCGGCACCGGGTGTACGGATCGACCCCGTGCGGCTCGTACGGCTCGACGTTGAGTTCCGACCAGCTCCGCAGCTGTTTCTCCAGCGGGATACCGGTTTCTTCGAGCGGGTTGAAACGCATCGCCTCTCCTTCTCGGGGCCGTCCGACACATCGCCGGCTGCCTACTGCGCCGGCGATGGAACGAAGGCTGCCGACCCACACAAATCACACCATTTCCTGCGAGCTGTCTGCAGCGGAACGGCCGGATGGCGGCGGCCGAACCTCAACGGCGGCGGACGGTCAGCTGCCCGGGTTCGCGCCGACCCGGCGGGCGGTGGCGGCGGCAGCGGACAGCGACTCGTCGACCGTGCCGGCCCGTTGCCGTACCGCCGCCAGCGTCTCCTTGACGGTGCCGAGCGCACCGAGCAGCTGGGCCGGGTCGCCGCCGGCCAGCACCCGCGCCACCAGCGCCGCCGCCTCGTCGGCCTTCGCGGCGGCCGCGCCGATCCCGCCGTGGACGGTGCGCAGCTTGTCGCCGGCCAGACCCAGCGTGGTCAGCACCTCCGCCGGTGAGGCTTCCCTCGGCACCGGCACCACGGTGGCCGCCGCCTCGTCGAGCGTGCCGGCGGCCCCGGCCAGCCCGGCCTGCAGCTCCTTCAGCGTGTTGCGTACCTGGATCATGCCAGCCACGATGCCGCTGAAGCCGCCGGCCGCCGCCTGGCCAGCGACCCGCTCGGCCTCCTCCTGCGCCGCCGCGGCGGCCGACCGGGCCCGCTCGACGCCCGCCCGCATCGACTGCAGATCCTTGCCGACGCTGTCCACCGGTGCTGCCACGATCGCTCTCCTCACCCCCGTCTGAGCTGCTGTTTCCCATGGTGCGGGGTGGCAGGCGGAAAAGCCGGCAGACTAGCCCTCGGCTGCGGTCGTGTCCGCCGCCTGGCCCTGGTACCAGGCGAGCTTCTCGCCGAGGCGGGCCCGCCAGCGGTGCAGCTGTTCGATCTGCTGCTCGACCGCGTCCGCGTGCTCGCGCAGCAGCGCGATCCGCTCCGGGATGGTCCGCGGGTCACGGCACAGCTCGCCGTAGCGGCGTAGCCGTTCAATCGGCATCCCGGTGTCCCGCAGGCAGCGCAGGAAGTCGAGCATGCCCAGGTCGTCGTCGCTGTAGACGCGGCGCCCGCTGGAGTTGCGGGCGACCGGCGACAGGATGCCCTCCCGTTCGTAGTAGCGCAGGGTGTCAATCGAGAAGCCGGACCGGGCCGCCGCCTCGGCGGGTGAGTAGGCCGTCATACCGCCGACGGTACCGCTTGACCTGGAGCGCGCTCCAGGTCGCAGGGTGGACCCATGACGTACGAAAACAGCACGCCGGCACCGGCCTCGCCGCTGGTCCTGGGCGCGATGATGTTCGGCACCCGGATCGACGAGGAGACCTCCTTCGCCCTGCTCGACCGGTTCGTCGAGCGGGGCGGCGAGTGGATCGACACCGCCGACTGTTACGCGTTCTGGGCAAGCAAGGACGGCCGGGGCGGCGACAGCGAACGGGTCATCGGGCGGTGGCTCGCCGCCCGCCCCGGCGTACGGCAGCGGGTGCGCATCGCGACGAAGGTCGGGGCCGAGCCGCTGTGGGCCGGATCGTGGCCGCGGGTGCGGGCCGGGCTGAGCCGCCGCGCCGTCGCCGACGCCGGCAGCCTGGACCGGCTTGGCGTGGACAGCGTCGACCTGCTCTGGCTGCACCAGGAGGACCGGGCCACCCCGATCGAGGAGACCGTCGACACGGTCGCCGGGCTGGTCGCGTCCGGTGCCGTACGCCGGGTCGGCGCGTCCAACCACCCAGCCTGGCGCATCGAGCGGGCCCGCTCCCACGCCGCCGCCACCGGCACCCGGCCGATCGACGCCCTGCAACTCAACGCCACCTACCTACGGGCCCGCCCCGGCACGCTGCCCGAGGGGGTGGTCCATCCGTTCGGCCTGCTCAGCGACGAGCAGCGGGACATCGCGCAGGCGTACCGGATGGAGGTGTGGGCGTACACGCCGCTGCTGACCGGTGCCTACGACGACCCGGCCAAGCCGATCCCGCCGGTGTACGACCATCCCGGCAGTACGCGGCGGCTCGCGGCGCTCGACGACGTCGCCCGGGACACCGGCGCGACCCGCGGCCAGGTGGTGCTGGCCTGGCTGGTGGCGCAGGGCATCCGCCCGATCCTCGGCGGCAGCAAGCCGTACCAGTTGGAGGCGGCGCTCGACGGCGTCACCCTCGCCCTCACCGACGAGCACCTCGCCCGCCTGGCCGTCGCCGGCTGACGATGCTGACAGGTTCCTGACGGTTGGCCGGGATTCTGGCTCGCATGAGCAGATATCGACAGATGCGTCCGATGAGCCGGCTGGCCGAACCGTTGCTGGCCGCGCTCGCCGTGACGGCGATCGGGCTGTCGGCCGCGTGCGGCGGCGGTGACGGGAGCGCGGGTGCCACCGGTGCCCAAGGGGCGGCCGGTGACACCGGCGACAGTGGCGTCGCCTCAATCGCGGGCAGCGCTGGGCCGGACGCGTCACCGTCGCCGCAGGCCGAGCGTCCGTTGATCCGCCCCGACACGTCCGCCGAGGAACAGGAGCGGCTCACGAACCTCTGGCTGCAGTGCTTCGAGGACAACGGGGTATCGGACACGGAGCGGAAGACGAGAGCGGACACCCCGCAGGTGCGGCAGGTCGCCGAGGACTGCGCACCGCTGGAACCCGAACGGCTGTGGCAGCGTTCCCTGCGCCTGGACCCCGAGTATCCGGACAAGCTGCTGGCCTGGGCGGAATGTCTGCAGGACCGCGGGGTCGACGCGTTCGTCGACGGCGACTTCCTGTCACTCGCCGACGGACTGCCGTCCGGCACCGAGGTCGAGGACTGCGAAGCGGAGGCGTTCAGCGGGAGCTGACCGGCGACCGGGCCGGGAGGCGTACGGTGACGTGCGTGCCCCGGCCCGGCTCGCTGGCCACGGTGATGTCACCGCCGTGTGCGCGGGCCAGCTGCCGGGCGATCGGCAGACCCAGCCCGCTGCCGCCGGTACGCCGGCTGCGCGAGGCGTCGGCCCGCCAGAACCGGTCGAACAACTTCGGCAGGTCGGTGGCGGCGATCCCGATCCCGGTGTCGACCACCTCGATGGTCAGCCAGTCGTCGCGTACCGCGCACTCGACGGTGACCGAACCCCCGGCCGGGGTGTGCCGCACGGCGTTGCCCACCAGGTTGCCGACGAGTTGCCGCAGCCGTACCGCGTCGAGGACGACCTGCGGATCGCCGTGCACCGTCCCGGTCAGGGTGACCCCGACGGTGGCAGCGGCCCCGCGGTTGGCCTCGACGACCTGGCTGAGTACGTCGCCGACGAAGGTCGGCTCCGGATGCACCGCGAAGGTGCCGTCGTCAGCCGCGGCCAGGTCCCGCAGGTCGTCGATGACATGCTGCAACAGGGTCGCCTCCTCGGTGAGCAGTTCGAGGGTGTGGGTGTCGGCCGGTGCCAGCCCGTCCTGGGCGGCCTCCAGCCAGGCCCGGATGTTGGTCAGCGGCGACCGCAGCTCGTGGGCGACGTCGCTGACCATCGCCCGGCGTTGCCGCTCCAGCTGGTCCCGCCGGCGTGCCAGGTCGTTGAAGGCGGTGGCGAGACTGCCGATCTCGTCCCGGGTGGTGACCGGGACCGGGCGTTGCCTGTCCACCGGCGCACGGGCCGCTGCGGCCAGTGCCCGCAACGGCCGGACCAGCCGCATTCCGACTCCGACGGTGACCGCCACGGTGAGCAGCAGGACCAGCCCGGCGATACCGGCGATTCGCAGCAGGTTCCCGGTGGACAGGTCGGCCGTCGGTAACCCGGGGTCGGTGGCCGTCGCATCGGTGACGAACAACAGCACCGGCGGTGCCACGTACGCCCGGAGCTGGTCGTGCAGACTCGTCCCGACGCAGGCGCGGGCGGCGGCTTCGGTCGGCGCACCCGGCAGGGTACGCAGCACCTCGACCTCCAGGCTCGGAGTGATCGCCAGATCGATGCTCGCCGCGGCCGGGCCGAGGCAGGTCTCGGTCCGATCGAGAAGCTCGGCCAGCGGGGCGACCTCGCTGGGGAACGGTTCGCGCAGCAGCGCCGGCTCCGGGCAGACCAGCGACCGGCCACGGTCGGCGTCGGCGTCGAGGATCGCAACCGTCGACCGGCCGCCCGGCAGCTCGACGATCTCGGCAGTGAGTCCCGCCCTGTTGACCAGACAGCCCCGATGGTCCTCGGCTGTCTTGCGGATGCCGGCGCGTTGGTCGTCGCCCAGCTGGTACGGCCCGACGACCCGGCTGTCGATGCTGGACCCCTGACGGCTGGCGGCGAGCGCCGGGTCGAGGTCGAGCGGGTCGACGATGGCCGACGGGCGGGCGTCGCGCAGTGCCGGCCCGGGTGCCGACTCGGCGACCGGGTCGCGGGTCACCGGGTCGAGCAGCACGATCCGCCGGCCGGTACGCGACGCGAGGTCGTCGACGACCGGCGTGACCGCCGACCAGTCGCGGTGGTCGATCGCGTACGTGATCATCTCGTCGTAGACGCTGACGTCGTCGGCGAGGGACTGGCCCTGCTCCTTCTCGATCGCCCGGGTGGTCGTCGCCACCGTCAGCCAGGCGGTGGCGACGACCGCGCAGACCGTCAATAGCACCGACGTGCCGAGTAGCCGCAGCATCAGGCTGTGCCGCAGCGGCACCCGCGCGGCCGGGGTCGGCTCACCCACCGGCGGGGTCGCGCAGCTTGTAGCCGACGCCGTACACCGTCACCAGGTACGCCGGTCGGCGTACGTCCGGTTCGATCTTGCGGCGTAGGTTGACCATGTGGGTGTCGATGGCCCGCTCGGTCGAGTCCCGGTCCACGCCCCGGGTGTGCTCCAGCAGCTGGGCCCGGGTGAAGGCCCGTTCCGGCTGTTCGACCAGGGCGGCCAGGATCGCGAACTCGCCCGGCGTGCAATTGACCGGTCGTCCGTCGACGGTGACCTCCCGGCGGACCGGGTCGACGGCGAGTGCACCGACCCGTCGTACCCCGTCGATGGTGCGCGGCACCCGGTCGACCCGGCGCAGCAGCGTCCGGACCCGGGCCATCAGCTCCCGCGGCGAGTACGGCTTCGTCAGGTAGTCGTCCGCACCCAGGTCGAGCCCGCGCAGCAGGTCGTCCTCGTCTGCACGGGCGGTGAGCATCAGCACCAGCAGGTCCGATTCGCGCCGCAGGATCCGGCACACGTTCAGCCCGTCCAGGCCGGGCATCATCACGTCGAGCACCAGCAGTTGCGGCCGGTGCCGGCGGGCCTGGTCGAGCGCGTCGCGCCCGTCGTGGACCACTGTGGTCCGGTGTCCGTCGGACTCGACGTAGCGGCGCAGCACCTCGGCCTGCCGCCGGTCGTCCTCGGCGATCAGCACATGGGCAACCACGGGGCGAACCATACTGCGTGTCAGCGTCGGCGCGGCGGTGGGAAATCGCACCAGACCGGCCTGACAGGTTCCTCACAATTGCCGGCGACGCTGGCCGGCATGGTGTTCTTCCTGCGAAGGGTCGCCGGTCGCCGGTGGCGTCGGCCGCTGGTGTACGGCCTGCCGGTCGTGGTCGTGGTGGCCGGATTGGTGGTGACCGGGACGATGGCCCGCTGGGGCTGGCCGGGTCGGGGCGCGACGGCCGAGGCGGACGCCGCGACGGCGGAGCCGGTCTGGGTGGCGACGACCGAGGTGGTTCGGATGGACATCTCCGACGCCCGGGAGCTGGTCGGCACCCTCGGCTACGGTGCCGCCCGACCGGTGCGGGGCTCCAGCGACGGGGTGCTGACCTGGCTGCCTGAGCAGGGATCCGTGATCGAACGCGGTGAGCAGCTGTACCGGGTGGACGATCAGCCGGTGCTGCTGTTCTACGGCGGTACGCCGTTGTTCCGTTCCCTCGATCAGCCGAATCTGGTCGGTCGCGACGTGCGGGTGGTCGCTGACAACCTGAAAGCGTTGGGCTACCAGATCGGCTGGCAGCCGCCGGTCGGCAGCGCCGTCGCGGTGCCGGCGGCGCCGCCGTCGGACCAGGACGGTGCGGCGGAGCCGACCGGCGAGAGCGATGCGGCGGCGTCGCCGGACGAGGGGGATGTGGCGCCGACCCCGAGCGGCGGCACGGCCATCGTCCGGTCCGGAGACGCCGTTCTCACCCCGGAGCTGATCTCGGCCATCGAGAGCTGGCAGCGGGACCGTGACGCGCCGGCCACCGGGGTCGTTCAGGCCGGGGACGTCGCCGTACTGCGGGGCGAGGTCCGGGTCGGCTCGGTCGCCGCGCTGCCCGGCGACAGCGCCGCGACGGACATCATGTCGGTCACCCCTACCGACAAGGTGATCACGGTACGGGTGGAAGCTGGCGAGGCGACCGGGATGGCGCCCGACGCGTCGGTGACGATCACCCTGCCCGACGGCGCGGCCGCCCCCGGCACGGTGACCGCGGTCGGCACCGTCGCCGAGGAGTCAGAAGGTCCGCCGGGGCAGGGTCCGACGGTGGACGTCACCGTCGTGCCCGACGATCCGGCGGTGCTCGGCGGGCTGGAGTCCGCGCCGGTCCGGGTGCAGTTCCGCACTGAGCTGCGGGAGCAGGTTCTCGCGGTGCCGGTCGGCGCGCTGCTCGCGCTCGCCGAGGGCGGGTACGCGGTGCAGCTGACCGACGGCGCACTGATCGCCGTCGAGACCGGGCTGTTCACCAAGGGCATGGTCGAGGTCACCGGCGCCGGTCTCGACGAGGGACTGACGGTGGTGACCACGTCGTGAGCGTTCCGGTGCTGTCGGTCGTCCGGGCCGGGATGCGCTACCCCGGCGGTGTCGCCGCGTTGACCGACGTTGACCTCGACATCCACGCCGGTGAGCTGGTCGCCATCGTCGGCCCGTCCGGCTCCGGCAAGTCCACTCTGCTCAACATCATGGGCACCCTGGACCGTCCGACCAGCGGTACGGTCCGGCTCGGCGGGCACGACGTGACCACCTTGTCCGACCGGCAGCTGTCGGCGCTGCGTGGGCGCTGGCTCGGCTTCGTCTTCCAGCAGTTCCACCTCACCGACGGGTTGACCGCGGCGGAGAACGTCGCCACCGGGCTGCTGTACGCGGGCGTACCGCGCCGTCGCCGTCGGCCGTTGGCCGCCGAGGCGCTGGCCCGGGTCGGTCTCGCGCACCGGGTGGGTCACCTGCCCCGGCAGCTGTCCGGCGGGGAACGGCAGCGGGTCGCGATCGCCCGTGCACTCGTCAACGGGCCGGCGTTGGTGCTGGCCGACGAGCCGACCGGTGCGTTGGACACCGCCACCGGTCGTGCCGTGCTCGATCTGCTCATCACGCTCAACGCCGACGGCACCACCATCGCGGTAATCACCCATGACCGGGACGTCGCGGCGCGGTTGCCGCGCCGGGTGGAAATTCGCGACGGCCGGCTGGTCGGCGACGTCCGTCAGCAGCCGGTGGCCGTGCCGTGAGCCGGATGGAATCCCCCCAACTGGTCGGAGCTGCGCCGGTGCAGCTGCCGCGCCCGGTGCGGATCACCCCGCTGGACCTGCTCCGACTCGGGCTGGTCGGGATCCGGACCCGCCGATTGCGGGCGGCGCTGTCGGCGCTGGGTATCTCGATCGGTATCGCCACGATGATCGTGGTCACCGGCATCCCGGCGGCCAGTGAGCGGGCGTTGCTGGCCGAGCTGTCCGCCCTCGGGGTGAACCTGCTACAGGCGACGGCCCAGCCTGACGAGGACGGGGTCACCCGGCTGCCGGTGGAGGCCCCGGCGATGGTGGCCCGGATCGGTCCGGTGACCGCGACCAGCGCGGTCGCCAACACCAACACGGTGATCCGCCGTTCCGACTGGATCGACCCACGCGACGGCTCCGGGTTGACGGTGCTGGCCAGCGAGAAGAGTTTGCCGGTGACGCTCGACGCGCGGCTGCGGACCGGCCGCTACCTTGACGCCGCCACCGAACGGCTGCCGACGGTGGTGCTCGGCGCGGTCGCCGCGACCCGGCTGGGCATCGTCGACCTGGGCCCGGCGGACTCCCCGACACAGGTCCGCGTCGGCGACGAGTGGTTCACCGTGATCGGCATTCTGGAGCCGCTGCCGTTGGCCCCGGAAATCGACCGGTCGGCGCTGGTCGGCTGGCCGGCTGCCGAGGAGAGGCTGGGCTTCGGCGGGCATCCGACGGTGATTTACCTGCGGGCGCACGAGCCGGCGATCGAGGCGGTGCGGGCGGTGCTGCCGGCGACGATCGACCCGCAGCGGCCGAGCAAGGTGCAGGTGACCAGGCCGTCGGACGCGTTGGCGGCCAAGCGCGCCACCGAGAGCAGTTTCGCGTCGTTGTTCCTGGCGCTGGCCGGGGTCGCGCTGCTGGTTGGCGGGATCGGGGTGGCGAACACGATGGTGATCTCGGTGCTGGAACGCCGGTCGGAGATCGGGCTGCGTCGGGCGCTGGGTGCGAGCCGGGGCCAGATCCGGGCGCAGTTCCTCACTGAGTCGGTGGCGTTGTCGCTGCTCGGCGGCCTCGCCGGTACGGTGCTCGGCCTGGCCGCCACCGCCGGCTACGCGATCGCCAACGGCTGGCCGGTGGTGGTGCCGCCCGGGGCGACCCTCGCCGGGCTGGGTGGGGCGCTGCTGGTCGGCGTCGTCGCCGGCGGCTATCCGGCGTTGCAGGCCGCCCGGCTGCCACCGACCCGGGCCCTGGCCACCGCCTGACCGCCCGTAGCGTCTGACCCTTGCCGAGCGGGCGGTCGCCGAGCCCACGGTCAGTCTGTGCGACGTCCAGCAGATCTTCACCCAACTGGCCCCGGAACCAGCGCAGGTACGGCGTACGACATGGCCGCCGGTGGCTCGGTCGACGCGACGCTACTGGTCCGGCGCTGGTAGTCCTCCTCCGCGAGGTGTTCACCCTTCAACCACGGGTAAGTGCTGTAAATCCATCCGACCCGGATGGAGTCGAAGGGGGTGTCCGTATGCAGGCGCAACACACGACGTCGCCACCCGGCGGGGGCGGCCCGCACCAGATGCGGGAACAAGCAGGTCAGGCGGGCCACGAAGCGGCGCAGGAGGGCCGCCAGTTGGCCAGCCAGGCGACCGAGCAGGGCAAGAAGGTGGTGAACGAAACCGGCCGGCAGGCTCGCAACCTCGTCGGCGAGGCGACCTCGCAGCTTCGGGAGCAGGCCAGCACCCAGCAGCGCCGAGCCGCCGACGGGCTGCGGACGATCGGCAACGAACTGCAGGAGATGGCGGACAAGGGCCAGCCGGACGGCCTGGCGGGCGATTTGGCGCGCCGCGCCTCCGACGCCGCCCAGCAGGCCGCCGGCTGGCTGGAGAACCGGCAGCCGGGTGAGCTGGTCGACGAGGTGCGGCAGTACGCCCGACGGCACCCGGGAACCTTCCTCGCCGGAGCGGCCTTCGCCGGGCTGCTCGTTGGCCGGCTCAGCCGCAGTCTCAGCGGCGGTCAGACCGGCTCCGGCCAGCAGAACCAGCAGGACAGGGGCGGTGACGGGCACCGGCTGGGCGCTGGCGACGGGTTCGCCGCGCCTTCGCCGGTCGCCCCAATCGGTGGCGAGTACGGGCAACCGCTCGCGGGCGAGCGCCATCCGAGCGTGAGGTACGGCGATGGCCGCTACCCCGATGGGGACGGCTACCCGGGCTCGTTCGGCGGTGGGGTGAACCGATGAAGTCGATGCAGCGAGACCAGGCTGTGGTTGGGGACGGACGTGCGCAGGCCTCCCTCGGCGAGTTGCTGGGCGAGGTTTCCACCGATCTGTCCACTTTGTTGCGTCAGGAAGTCGAGCTGGCAAAGGCAGAGCTGCGGCAGGAGGCAGGTAAGGCAGGCCGGGCCGGGGGGATGTTCGCCGGGGCGGCGATCGCCGGCCTGCTGACCCTGTTCTTCCTCTCACATGCGCTCTGGTGGGGGCTGTCGAACGTGATGGACCAGAGCTGGGCCGCGTTGATCGTGGCGGCGGTGTGGGCGGTGATCGCGGCGGCCCTGCTGACGATGGCGCGCGGCCGGGCCCGGGAGATCCGTGGACTGCCTCGCACGATGCAGACCGCTCGGGAGATACCCGACGCGGTCCGGGGCCACTAGGTCCGGGAACTACCAGCGGGACCGTCGACCACAACAGGTGAGGGAGTCTGACATGTACGACGATCCAGAGCAGATCCGCCAGCGGATCGAGGCAACTCGTGGCGAACTGAGCGACGATGTCGACGCGTTGGCGTACCGCGCTCGGCCCCGACAGATCGCCAACGACCAGATGGACCGGGTCCGCAGCCGGGTCCGGGGCCGGATCGCCCGGCTGCGGGACCGGGTGATGGGCAGCGCGGTCGACGTCCGCGACACCACCACCCACCGGGCGTCCGACCTTGGCCATCAGGTCGCCGGGCAGGCGCAACACGTAGGCTCAGCGACGAAGGATACGGCGCAGCATGCCGGTGCGGCGACCAGGAACATGGGGCACCAGGCCGCGGAGGGCCTCTCGCACACCGCCGAGGCGGCGGCAGACCGGGTCCGGCACGTGCCGCAGATGACCCGGGAGCGGACCGAGGGCAGTCCGTTGACGGCCGGGCTGGTGGCGTTCGGGGTCGGGGCGCTCGCTGCCGCGTTGCTGCCCGCCAGCGGCAAGGAACGGCAGCTGGCCCAGCAGGCGAACCAGCAGGCGATGGAGCACTCCGGGCAGGTCAAGCAGAAGCTCGGCGAGATGGCGCATCAAATGGGGGACAATCTGCGGGAACCGACCCAGCAGGCGGCCGAATCGGTTCGTTCAACGGCTACCCAGGGCGCGTCGTCGGTGCGGGACCAAGGCATGGCCGCCGCGCAGCACGTGCAGGGCCAGGTGCGCCACGGCGGCGACGGTCACCAGTAGGGGGTGGCCGTCGGCGGGTCGGCCGGAGGTGTTGCGCAGGAGGCCGGCGACCGTTGTCCGGTTCGGTATGGTGCGGGGGGAGGTGCCCGATGGCCGAGCCGGCGAGCAACACCCAGCACCCAGCGGACGCAGCGGACCTGTCGGCGCACCGCGCCGACGGGCAGGCGAACCCGGACGAGACGCAGCCCGACGGGCGACACCCATGGTGGCGGTCCCGCCCACGCTGGCAGCTGGTCACCGCCGGGTTGCTGGCCGGGGTGGTCGTCATCGCCGCCGTGACGGTCGTCGCCTGGCGGGTGCTGGCCCCGGCCGAGGTGGTCACCCCGGCCGGCTACCAGCCGTCCCCGCCGACCGCCGAGCCCGGCCCGGTGGCCGAGCTCTCCGCCGCGCCGCTGCTGGTCGACGGACGGTTCCGGGTGTACGCCACCACCCGTCAGGTGCGCGCCGACGGCCCGATCGACATGCGTACCCAGGTGACCCCGGCCTGGTCGTTCCGGCGCTGGCCGGAGCAGCTGACTGGTGTCGTCGCGACCGGCACCACCGTGGTGAGCCGCTGGACGGACGGCGGACTCGTGGCGATCGACGCGGTCAGCGGCGAGGTGGCGTGGCGGTCCGCCGGCCCACAGCCAGCCGACTCCGGGTACGCCGGTCGGCGTACCGGGGCGCAGACCGTCTATGCGCCGTCCGGGCTGCACACCGCGGTCAGCGGCACCGACGGCCGGTCGGTGGTGGTGGCGCACGGCGAGTCCCAGCTGACCGGGTTCGACGCCGCGACCGGTCGGGAACTGTGGCGAACCATGCTGCCCGGCCAGGGCGACGCCTGCCGGAACGCCGGTTTCAGCACCACCGGCGGCCGGTTCGCCCTGGTCAACAACTGCGCCGCCCCGCCGACGGTGGAGTTCTACGCCGTGGCGACCGGGCGGCTGGCCGCGACCTGGCAGCCGGAGGGGGCCGGTCCGGGGCTGGCCGTGGAGCCGATCGGCTGTGCGGCCGCCCGTTCCACCTGCGGTGCGCTGCGTACCACCGGGGCGGGACAGTCCCGGGGCTGGCTGGTTGACGGCCCGGAGCCGGTGCCGGCGCCGCCGCTCGACCCGGTCGACGCGATGCTGGTCGACGGGATGGCGATCCGACTGGACGCGGCCGGGGACACGCCGGCGGTGGTGGCCGAAGCGGTACGGACCGGTGAGCAGGTGTGGCGGCGGCCGATTCCGTCGACGGCGGCACCCGGTCCGGGCGGCACCGGTAACCGGTTGCTCGCGGTGCAGCCGGGTCGGGCGCACCTGCTGACCGCCACCCGGGAGTTGATCACCCTGGACGCGGCGACCGGCGCCGAGTTGTCCAGCTTCGTGCTGATCCTGCTGAGCGAACTGTCGACCGACTGGGTACCCGGCTACGTCTACGCGCAGGACGGCTTCGTGGCCGTCGAACGGCTACGGCTGCCGGTCGACCCGGACGCCGACGACGGCCGCTACTACCGGCTGCAGGAGGCGGTGATCATCGCCCGCACCTGAGATGCCGACCCCCGGACGGCTTTCACCCGTACCGTCAGAGCGCCGCTTCGGCGGCCGCCAGGAACGCGTCGTTCTCGGCCGGCGTACCGATGGTCACCCGGACCCCGTCGCCCGCGAACGGGCGCACGATCACCCCGCGTGACTCGCAGGCCGCGCCGAACGGCACCGCACGCTCACCCAGCGGCAGCCAGACGAAGTTGGCCTGACTGTCCGGCACGTCCGGCACCAGTCTGCGCACCACGTCGGTGACCCGGGTCCGCTCGGCGATCACCAGATCGCACCGGCGGCGTACCTCGTCGGCCTGGTCGAGCGCGGCCAGCGCCGCCGCCTGCGCCAGCGCGTTGGTGCCGAACGGGGTGGCCACCTTGCGTACCGCCGACGCGACCTCGGGATGTGCGACCAGGTAGCCGACCCGCAGCCCGGCCAGCCCCCACGCCTTGGACAACGTGCGCAGCACCACCACGTTCGGCCGGTCACCGTAGACGGCCAGGCCGTCGGGTACCTCGGCGTCGGTGACGAACTCCCGGTACGCCTCGTCCAGCACCACCAGTACGTCGTCGGGCACCGCGTCGAGGAACCGGTCCAGCTCGGCCCGGCGAACGCTGGTGCCGGTCGGGTTGTTCGGGTTGCAGACCAGCATCAACCGGGTCTGCCCGGTGACCGCCGCAGCCATCGCCGGCAGGTCGTGGCCGTGGGTCGCGGTGTTCGGCACCCGCCGGCTGCTCGCCGCCGTGGTAGCCGCGATGATCGGGTACGCCTCGAACGACCGCCACGAGTAGACGACCTCGTCTCCGGGCAGGCAGGTGGCCCGGACCAGATGCTCGCAGAGCGCCACCGACCCGCAGCCGGTGACCACCCGCTCCGCGGCCACCCCGAGCCGTTCGGCGAGCGCTGCCCGCAGCGCCAGTACTCCCATGTCCGGGTAGCGGTGCGTCGACGTCGCCGCCTGCGTCACCGCCTCGACGACACCGGGCAGTGGCCCGTACGGCACCTCGTTGCTGGCCAGCTTGATCGCCTCTGGCAGGCCGAGCTCCCGGGCCAGGTCGACCGGGCTGCGCCCCGGCACGTAGCTGGGCAGCGCGTCAAGGTCGGCGCGGGTCAAACCGAGCGAGGGGGGCATCGGGGGGCCTCCTGTCATGCGGAGCTTCCGGGGGTGTCGCGGTCCGTGCCCGGACCGCCGGTCCGGCCGCCGCCGGGGCCGGCGGCGGCCGCCGGCACGCCGGGCGGCAGCTGCACCACCACGGTCTGCGCCGACTTGTCGTGCAGCGCCTGCCGCAGCGGCCGGTCGAACAGCAGGTAGACGCAGTCGATCAGCTGAAGGATGAAGCCGACGCAGCAGATCCACAACAGGGTGGGCAGGCCGAGGGTGTTCCACCGGCGGAACGACCGGGCGAAACCGAGCTGGCCACCCGGCTCGACCGGCACCACCTTGATCCCGGCCAGCCGCTTGCCGAGGGTCTGGCCGGTGTTCGCGACCGCCGGCACCTCGTACGCCCACCAGATCGCCGCCGCCAGCAGGATGATCACCATCTGCAGCCCGGAGGCACGCTCGGTGACCTGCGGTAGCCCTTCGGTCGACCGGTCATTGGCCAGCGATCGCCGCCAAATTTCGCTGAACGTGGGCCAGGTCTCCACCACGTACTGCCAGACGAACCAGCCGTTGATGAAGATGTTGAGCAGCAGCACCGCGCCGATGTCGATCAGCCGGGCGGCCAGCCGCGCGCCGAGCGGCGCCAACGCCATCCCCTGCGGCCGGGGCTCCGGCGGCGGCAACTGGTAGCCCGCCCAACCCGGCGGCGGCGCCGCCGGGTAGTCCGGCGGCGGAGGTGGGTAGCTCTGCGCCGGGTAGCTCGGCGGTTGCGCCTCCGGCTCGTCCGGTGACGGCGGCCCGGCGGATGCCGGTGGCTCCTCGGCCGGTGGCGGCCCGTCCGGCGGGGTGACGTCGGCCGGCAACGGCGCACCGATCCACCCGCCGCCGTCCCAGTAACGCTGGGTGGTCGGGTCTGCGGGGTCCTTGTACCAGCCGGGCGAGATCGACGTCACCGGGCGGACCCCGCGGTGCAGCCGGTCGACCGGGGCGGACTGTGCATGCTCACCCTGGCACCTTAACGACCGGCCCGGCCGGCACCGCAGCCTGTCGACGGTCCACCGGCCGCCCATCCGAGTTCCTGGGTCGCCGGTTCGGGTTCAGAGGTTGCCCCGGCTCTCCTGCTCCCGTTCGATCGCCTCGAACAGCGCCTTGAAGTTGCCCTTGCCGAAGCCGAGTGACCCGTGCCGTTCGATCAGCTCGAAGAAGACCGTCGGCCGGTCCTGCACCGGCTTGGTGAAGATTTGCAGCAGGTAGCCGTCCTCGTCCCGGTCGACCAGGATCCGGCGGGCCTTCAACTGCTCGATCGGGGCGCGGACCTCACCGATGCGGGCCCGCAGCGCGGGGTCGTCGTAGTACGAGTCCGGGGTGTCCAGGAACTCCACCCCGGCGGCCCGCATCGCGTCCACCGACGCCAGGATGTCGTTGGTGGCCAATGCGATGTGCTGCACCCCCGGCCCGCCGTAGAACTCCAGGTACTCGTCGATCTGCGAGCGGCGGCGGGCCACCGCCGGCTCGTTGAGCGGGAACTTCACCTTGCGGCTGCCGTTGGCGACGACCTTGCTCATCAACGCCGAGTAGTCGGTGGCGATGTCGTCACCGATGAACTCGGCCATGTTGGTGAAGCCCATCACCCGCTGGTAGAACGCCACCCACTCGTCCATCCGGCCCAGCTCGACGTTGCCGACCACGTGGTCGACCGCCTGGAAGAACCGCTTCGGCTGCAGGCCGGCGTCGACCAACGGCGTACGGTCGACGATCGGTGGCCGGGCCACGAAGCCGGGCAGGAACGGGCCGTCGTAGCCGGACCGGTCGACCAGGGTGTGCCGGGTGTCGCCGTACGCGGCGATGCTGGCCATCCGTACGGTGCCGGCGCTGTCGGTGAGGTCGGCCGGGGCGGCCAGCCCGGTCGCGCCCTGTGCCAGGGCGTGCGCGTACGCGGCGTCCACGTCCGGTACGGCGAGCGCGATGTCGGCCACCCCGTCGCTGTGTCGGGCGACGTGCGCGGCGGCTGAGGCGTCGGCGTGCCCCGCCCCACGCAGCACGAACCGGGCGGCGCCGCTGGTCAACACGTACTCGGCGTGGTCGCGGAAACCCTGCTCCGGGCCCCGGTAGGCGACGCAGGTCATGCCGAACGCGGTGGAGTAGAAGTGCGCCGCCTGCTTGGCGTTGCCGACCAGGAAGGTCAGGTGGTCGACGTCGTGCACCGGGAACGGGTCGCGGCTCTCAGCGGCAACGGTGGCGGCGGTGTCACCGGTCGTGGCGGTGTCACCGGTCGCGGTGGAGGTGGCGTCGCGGGAATCGGTCAGGTAGGTCATGATCGTCCTCCCTTGGGGCCGGCCGATCGGGTCGCCATGGCCGGTAACGGCAGGATGGGCGATTCATCCCCACTGGGCAACCGCCTCGTCAACGGCTGGGCAGGCTGACCACTCGGTAGGGTCGAGGCCCATGGACACTGAACAGAATGTCCAGCTCGATCAGCTGGACGCTGAGCTGATCGCCCTACTGACCACCGAGCCGCGGATCGGGGTGCTGGAATGCTCCCGGCGGCTGCGGGTGGCCCGCGGCACCGTGCAGGCCCGGCTCGACAAGCTGATCGACCGAGGGGTGATCAACGGCTTCGCCCCGCAGGTGTCACCGGCCGCGATCGGTTTCGTGGTGACGTCGTTCGTCACCCTGGAGATCGGCCAGCGGCACGGGCACGACCCGGTCGCCGAGCACCTGCGCGCCATCCCGGAGGTGCTGGAGGCGCACACCATCAGCGGCTCCGGTGATCTGATGTGCCGGATCGTGGCCAGGTCCAACGCCGACCTGCAGCGGGTGCTGGACCAGATCCTGGCGTACGACGGGATCCGCCGGGCGTCAACGATCATCGCCCTGGCCGAGCAGATCCCGTACCGCGTCCTGCCGTTGGTGCAGGCGGCGGCTGACGTCACGGGTCGGCGCTGAGCGCAGCGCCCAGCGCGGTCCGCTCGTAGCGGACCTCGCGGCCGGTGCGGGTCCGGCGCACCAGACCGGCCTCCCGCAGCACCGCGAGCTGCCCGCCGACGGTGCCCACCGCCACGCCGAGCTGGGCGGCCAGCTGGCTGGTGGTGGCCGGCACGGCGAGCGCCCGCAGCACGGCAGCCCGCCCCGACCCGGTCAGCCGGTCCAGCCCGCCCCGACCCGGTCAGCCGGTCCAGCCCGTCGGCGGCCCGGTCGGCGCTCGGCAGGCCGAACAGGCCGGCGACGCCGCGCGCCCGGTATCCGATCGCGTACGGCCACGGTGGATCGAGGTGCAGGCTCAGCGCACCGAACACGGTCGGGGTGCGGGGGATCTCGTCCCGGGCCCGGTCGTTCGGGGTACGGCGGACCACGGCGAGCTGGTCGGCGAAGGTCAGCCCGACCCCGTCCGGCGGCGGCTGGACGAAGTCGGCGTTGTAGCCGTTGCGGTGGTACAGCGCCCGGATCGCGGCGATGCCCGGCTGGGTGCGGCGCAACGCGGCGTACCGGTCGCGGTGCCGGTGCACCCAGGGCAGCAGCGGTCCGGCGGTCTGGACCCCGGCCAACAAGCACAGCGCGGTCATCGTCTCGCCCAGCGGGGAGATCGCAAACCGGCTGGCCGCGACGTCGGCCGGGCTCACCTCGATCCGCATCCGGCCGCTGTCCACCTCCCGCGACTTTTCGCCCTGCGCCGAAAGGTTACCGCCGGTCGGCGTACCGGCGGCATGCTTCGACGGTGACCACTCCCACCACCACCACCAGCGCACCGCCGATCGACCGGGCCACCTTCCGGGACCTGTTCGCGGTCGGCGAGTTCCGGGCGCTCTTCGCCAGCTACGGCATCTTCATGATCGGCGAGACGGTGAAGATGCTCGCCCTGTCCGTGCTGGTCTACCAGCGGACGAACTCGCCGCTGTTGGCCGCGCTGGCCTACGTCGCCGGATTCCTGCCCAGCGTGGTCGGTGGGATGTTCCTGCTGGCGTACGCCGACCGCTGGCGGCCCCGGGCGGTGATGGTCGGCTACGACCTGATCCGGGTGGTCACGGTGGTGGTGCTGGCGATCGGGGTGCTGCCGCCGGTCGGCGCGCTGGCGTTGGTGTTCACCGTCGGGCTGGTGTCGCCGGTGGCGGCGGCGGCCCGTACCGCGCTGCTGCCGGATCTGCTGGCCGGCGACCGGTACGTGCTGGGCCGGGCGTTGTTCACCATCACCGCCGGGGCCACCCAGGTCCTCGGGTTCGCCGTCGGTGGCGCGCTGATCGGCCTGCTCGGGCCGTACGGCGCGCTCTGGGCCACCGCGGTGACCTGCCTGACCTCGGCGGTGCTGATCCGGTTCGGGTTGTCCGACCGGCCGGCCCGGGTGGTGGGGGCCGCCGCGACCGGTGGCGCGGTTCGCGAGACCTGGCGGGTGAACCGGCGGCTGCTCGCCGACCCGCCGGTACGCGGTCTGCTGCTGGCCACCTGGCTGCCAGGCGCGCTGCTGGTCGGCGCGGAAGGGGTGGTGGTGCCATACGCGGGTGGCGAGGCTGCCGCCGGGGCGCTGTTCATGGCCGGCGCCGGCGGGATGCTGCTCGGTGACCTGGTGGTCGGGCGCTGGGTGGCGCCGGCCCGGCGGGAGTCGTTGACCCCGTGGCTGGCGCTGCTGCTCGGGGTGCCGATGCTGGCCTTCGTGGCCGATCTCGGGCTGCTGGTGGCTGCGGTGCTGTTCGGGGCGGCGACGTTCGGGTTCTCGTACCATCTGGGGTTGGCCCGGCGGTTCCTGGACGCGGTGCCGGCGGACCGGCGCGGCCAGGCGTTCGGGTTGTCTAACATGGGGATGATGACCGGGCAGGGGCTGGCCGCCGGGGCGGCCGGGCTGGTCGCCGAGTGGGTCACGCCGGGGCTGGTGATGGCCGGTTTCGGGGCGCTGTCGCTGGTCGCCACGCTGCTGCTGTGGCGACAACTCCGGGTACCACGCATGAATGTCCCCCGACACGCCTAAAAGCCGCATTTCGGTCGGCCGACTGTTCTGTTGGTCAGGCCCGGCTACGGTGGCCCGATGGCGAAGGGGAGCGCGCCGTGCGTGAAGTGCTACCTGGCCTTCGCGCTCGTCGTGGTCATCGTGCTCGCCGCCACCGGCGTCTGGAACCCGTTCCCCGGGCTGTGGGACTGGGTCAACCGCAGCCAGCCACTGGCCGACCCGGACGTCACCTGGCAACAGCGGGTCGGCGGTACACCGCGCGGTGTCACCATCACCGAGCGCGCCGTCATCGTCGAGCACCGGCTCAAGGTCGAAGGGCGCAGCATCACCTCCGGCAACCAGGTCTGGGAGCGCAAGGCCGACTGGGCGGCGGTCGCCGGTGACGGATCGGATCAGGTGGTCGCCACCGGCGAGCTGCTCACCGACGGCTACCAGGTGCTCAACCCGGCGACCGGTGCCGTGCTGCGCGCCGACGACGCCGCCATCGCCGTCTGGACCTACCGCGACGCGCTGCTCGACGTACGCTGCGCCGGCCCACGCGACTGCACGCTGACCGCCTGGGACCCGCGCGGCAAAACTCCACGGTGGACCGCCCAGCTGCCCGGCATGGGCTTCGTGCTGTTCGCCGACAACCCGAAACTGGTCACCAGCCGGCCGTTGACCGCCGACGACGTCGCCGACGACGCCGGCGGCCCGCAGACCATGCCGACCGTGCTCGGCTTCCCGATCGACGGCAAGATCCACGTCGTCGAGACCCGCACCGGGCAGGTCCTGCAGGAGCTGGAAGAGGACCGGCACGAACGGATCGTGGTCTTCGCCGGCCGGGTGTTCAGCCTGGTCGCCACCCCCCGCGACGGTGCCTGCTACTACACGGCGAAGGGCGTCGACCCGGTGACCGACCTGCCCGTGTGGCAGCGGACCGGGATCAACCTGCGTACCGCCGACCGGATCGGCTGCGCCCAGCGGGACAACCCGACCGGCGGCGCGAACGTTCTCGCCGGGATCGCCCCCGACATGCGGGAAACCGTCATCGACGCCTACGACGGGCGGGTGCTGTGGACCGGCGCCGCCGGGCAGGAGCTGCGCGCCGTCGACGACCGGTACGCCCTGGCCCGCTCCGCCGACGGCGAGACCCTCCAGGCGTACGTGCTGCCCACCCCGACACCCCGGTGGACCCGCCCGATGCACCCGGACGCCCAGCTGGCCCTCACCCGGCACGCGGCCCTGGTCGTCGACCGCAAACCGGACCGGGTCGTCGCCCTCGACCCGGCCACCGGCACCGAGCTGGTCAACCTGCGTACCTCGGCGGAGGTGCTGGCCGTCGGACCGCGCGGCATGGTCATCGGCGATGGCCGGGAGATCGGCTACGTCCGGTTCGCCGGCGCCGCCACCTCGCCGGCCGGCGGCCCGGACGACCCCGCCGATCCCGGCGGCCCCGACCCCGGCCCCACCTGCGGCGGCGCCAAGCAGGAGGACTGCCCGGCCAAGGGCTGACCCACCCGGGGGTTGGGAAGTCGGGTCACCTCTGGCCTAGGCTTGCCGGTCATGAGCAGTGCCGCCCCGTTCTCCCACACCCCGCTGCTACCGACCGGCGACGACCTGACGGAATACCGCCTGATCAGCGACGAAGGCGTCGACGTCGTGCACGGGCCGGGCGGGCGACGGTTCCTCACCATCGAGCCGGCGGTGCTGACCGCGTTGACCGCCGAGGCGATGCATGACATCGCTCACTACCTGCGCCCGGCGCACCTGGCCCAGCTGCGGGCGATCCTCGACGACCCGGCCGCATCACCCAACGACCGGTTCGTCGCCCTCGACCTGCTGCGCAACGCCAACATCGCCGCCGGCGGGGTGCTGCCGATGTGCCAGGACACCGGCACCGCGATCGTGATGGGCAAACGCGGCCGGCACGTGCTCACCGACGGCACCGACGAGCGGGCCATCGCCCGGGGCGTGTACGAGGCGTACACCAAACTGAACCTGCGCTACTCGCAGCTCGCGCCGATCACCATGTGGGAGGAGCGCAACACCGGGTCCAACCTGCCGGCCCAGATCGAGCTGTACGCCGAGGATCCGGGCGGACAGCCGGACGCGTACAAGTTCCTGTTCATGGCCAAGGGCGGCGGCTCGGCCAACAAGTCGTACCTCTACCAGGAAACCAAGGCGCTGCTGAACCCGACCAGGATGATGAAGTTCCTGGAGGAGAAGCTGCGGCTGATCGGTACGTCCGCCTGCCCGCCGTACCACCTGGCGATCGTCGTCGGCGGCACGTCGGCTGAGTTCGCGCTCAAGACCGCCAAGTACGCCAGCGCCAAGTACCTGGACAACCTGCCGACCAGCGGCAGCATCGGCGCGCACGGCTTCCGCGACGTCGAGCTGGAGGCGCAGGTCCTCGAACTGACCCGGCAGTTCGGCATCGGCGCGCAGTTCGGCGGCCGCTACTTCTGCCACGACGTACGGGTGGTCCGGCTGCCCCGGCACGGCGCCTCCTGCCCGGTGGCGATCGCCGTCTCCTGCTCCGCCGACCGGCAGGCCGTCGCCAAGATCACCCCGAGTGGGGTGTGGCTGGAGAAGCTGGAGACCGACCCGGCCCGCTTCCTGCCCGACGTCACCGACGAAACCCTCGCCGCCGATCAGTCCGTCGACGCCGACGCGGTCCGGGTCGACCTGAACCGGCCGATGGCCGAGATCCGCGCTGAGCTGTCGAAGTACCCGGTGAAGACCCGGCTGTCGCTGACCGGCCCGCTGGTCGTCGCCCGCGACATCGCGCACGCGAAGATCGCCGAACGGCTGGACGCCGGTGAGCCGATGCCGCAGTACCTGCGCGACCACGCCGTCTACTACGCCGGCCCGGCGAAGACCCCGGAGGGGTACGCGTCCGGCTCGTTCGGCCCGACCACGGCCGGGCGGATGGACGCGTACGTGGAGAAGTTCCAGGCTGCCGGCGGCTCGCACGTCATGCTCGCCAAGGGCAACCGGTCCGCGCAGGTCACCCGCTCCTGCGGTACGCACGGCGGCTTCTACCTCGGCTCGATCGGCGGCCCGGCGGCCCGGCTGGCGCAGGACTGCATCCGGCACGTCGAGGTTCTGGAATACCCGGAGCTGGGCATGGAAGCGATCTGGAAGATCGAGGTGGAGGACTTCCCGGCGTTCATCGTCGTCGACGACAAGGGCAACGATTTTTACGCCGAGGTCACCAAACCCGTCCTCACCGTCGGCCGCCGCTGACCCCATGGGTTCCGCACAACGACGGAACTGGGCATCGCTTCTCGAACCCGTCGGCTACTTTGCATCACTGTTCTTGAGCGCACGGTAACCCTCCTGGGTGGGGGGCGGTTGGGCTTGATGCACCTGTGGCATCAAGCCTGCGGAGGCATCTTGGGTTCCCCGCCCCAACCCGAGAAACACCAACCCGGAGCAAATTCGAAGCCCTCGGCTGCGGTCGAGGGCGTCGTCCGTGTCGGGGTGTTCGGGTCAGCCCCGACGGTCAATAGTGCGAAGTTCGTAGATGGCGCGGGAGCCCTGGCCGCTGTCGCGGTCGGACAGCGTCAGGTGCTCGGTCCGAACGGTGACCTCATGGCCCCCGCCCGATCCTGCTTCCATCCACACCCTGACCCGGCTGTGCTCGGGCAGTGGACGCGGGCCGACCACCAGTACGCCGCTCGTTTGGATCTCAGACATCGGACCTCCCTGGTTGGGTGGGTCAGTACCGGGAGTGCCGATCAGGAACCACCGTCTCCGAATGCCAACTATCACAACCTTAGTTTGGCCAAACGTCAAGTATTCAAGTTGGCCTACTCTGCGGATACGTGAGTTGGCCTAGTGTCTGACCTGCTGAAATGGCCAAGTGGCGGACCTGGAGGCGGCGGTACGAAAGTTGCGCACGGCGCAAGCTGCGGTGCCTCGTGCTGAAGAACGGGCCGCCCGCCTCGTGGCCGAGGCCCGGGTGAAGGTGGACCGGGCACGTGCCGATCTGGCCGAAGCGATCAGGGCCGCCGATCGGGACGGTGTGCGCCAGGTGGACATCGTGGCGGCCACCGGCTACAGCCGGGAGCGGGTCCGGCAGATCATCCGCGACGGCGAGACCTGACGTTGTCCGCCGGGGTACCCGTCGTCTGCCGGCGGCGGCCTAATCTCAAGGGGCGGCCCACGGCGTCACTGACCAGCGGCGGGTGGGACCGGTCGGTCCCACCCGCCGTGCAGAGCGATCGGGTCAGCCCAGGTACTTCTCCCACGGGCCGGTGATGGCCAGGGTGAGACCGGGGTCCTGCATGTTGACGAAGAGCACCTTGCCGTCGTCGGTGAAGACTGGCCCGCAGAACTCCGAGTCGTTGAGCTGGTTGCGGGCGATCGCGTAGGTCGGGCCGCCCGGGACCGAGCTGAGCACGTGGGACGCGCCCGAGCCGTCCTCGGCCAGCACCAGGCTGCCCCACGGGGTGACGGTCACGTTGTCCGGACCGTCGAAGGTCAGATCGCTGTACCTCGCCGGCGTACCCTCCTCCGACGAGGTCTGGTGCGGGAAGTACGTGACCAGCTGGATGGTCTCGGCCCGGTAGTCGTAGAACCAGACCATGCCGTCGTGCGGGGCGGCGTCCGCCGGCAGGTCACCGTCCTCCCAGGCGTACGAGTTGACCACGTACACGCCCTGGTCGGTGCCCCACACACCTTCGAACTTGCGGCCCCGGGTGACCTGACCGTCGGCGAACTGCTCGCGCAGGGGAGTGGTCCGGGCGTCGCGTTGCGGCACCTCGATCCACCGTACGGGGAACGGGCGGCCCAGCTGGGCGGAGGTCAGGTAGGCGACGTCCGGCAGCACCGAGCCGTCGTCCATGATGATCTGCATCGCGGCGAGGGTGCCGGCGTCCGGGGCGAGCCGGGTCAGCACGCCGGGGCCGAGCTTGACGCGGCGCGGCGCGGTCCACCGGTAGAACAGACCGTTCGGCCCGCTGGCGTCCTCGGACAGGTAGATCTTCGTACGGTCGGCGTCGACCGCCAGCGCCTCGTGGGCGTACCGGCCCAGGCATTTGATCGGCGTCGGGTCGGCGCGGCCGTCGGCCCGGACCTCGAAGACGTAGCCGTGGTCCTTCTGGTACGTGCCGGTGCGGCCGTCCTCGTCCCACTCGTCGCCGGCCCGGTCGTCGGTCTCCTCGCAGGTCAGCCAGGTCCCCCACGGGGTCGGCCCGCCCGCGCAGTTGTCGACGGTGCCGGAGATGGCGACGAACTCGCCGAGGTTGCGGCCCGCCCGGTCGGTCCTGATCACCGTGCAGCCGCCGGCGTCGACCGCGCCCGGGTCGTAGACGGTGCCCGCGACGTGCGGTACGCCGAACTCGGCCCCCGGGCCGAGCTCGTGGTTCTGGATCAAGGTGTACCGGCCGCGTCCGGCATCGAAGACGGCCATGCCGTCGTGCTCGGCCGGGGTCAGGCCCTGGCCGCGGTCGAGCCGGGTGACGCCGGTGCGGGTGACCACGGTGTAGCGGAACCCCTCCGGCAGGGCGAGGATGCCGGCGGGGTCGTCCACCAGCGGCGGGAACGGTACGTGGCCGCCGCCTCTCGGCGGGTGGCTTCGGCCGGGGTGGGCCTGGGCCAGCGACGGAAGGCCACCGGCGACGGCGAGGCCGACGCCAGCGGCGCCGGCGGCACCACCGGCGAGCAAGGTACGACGGGAGGAAGGCACGTCGATCGGGCTCCTGTTCAGCTCGAGGGTGTTGACGTAACGCAACCCCCGCGGACCGACGGCCACCCGTCCGTACGGTGATGATTCGGCGACATTGATGTAAAGAATCGAGGTCGCCGCTGTCGGTGAACTCAGTGCGGGCTCGGCCAGGGTCGGTACCGACGGCGGACTTCGCCGATCCACCGCCGGCACCTGGCTGCCGACCGCGAGACGATCGTCCGGCTGCTCAGACTCATGTCGCCTACGGCTGCCAACTGGGTCGTCACACACGACCGAGTGCCTGAGGTGCTCGCCCGGCGGTCTGCTGTCATCGGTGGGGCAGCGTCACCCAGTTTCTGGTCGCGAGGAGTGTGGTATGCCGCATATTAGGTAGACGAGGAAACCGCCCTCATCGCCTGGTGGTTACGCCGCCACGGGCTGACCCGCCGAAATCTCGGCCTGACCTCGCGGCACTGGCGGCGGGACATGCTGATCGCGGTGGCCACCGTTCCACCCCGCCTGCTACTGGAGTTCGGGGTGCTGATGCCGGCGGCCGGCGGCGAAGCCAACCCGGAGGTCCGGGAGATCCTGCGCATGTCCGCCGCCGGGCCGGCCGCGTTGGCCGCCACCCTCTTCCTGGGGATCGTCGGCGGCGGCATCGCCGAGGAGCTGTACTTCCGCGGGTTCCTGCTCGGGGCGATCCCGCAGCGGTCCGCCCGCCCCCGGGTGGCGCTGTGGGTGGCGGCGGTCGTCTCGGTGGTCCTGTTCGGCGTGCTGCACCTGCCGGCCAGCGCGCTGGACGGGCTGTCCATCACCGTCGCCGGTCTGGTCTACACCGGGCTGTTCCTGGCCACCCGCCGGCTGACCGCGCCCATGGTGGCCCACGCGCTGTGGAACGCCGCCGCGCTCGGCACGGTCCTGATCAGCTACGGCTGATCACAGCTGGGTGGCGGTCCGGACGAGCCCGGCGACGGCACGGGAGCGGTTGTCCGGCAGCCAGGCGAGCACGGTGGTGACGTGCGGCGCGTCGGTCAGCGGCACTGCCGTGTGCGCGCTCCACAGCCACGACCGGGACGAGGCGCACAGCACGGCCATGGTGTGCCCGAGGGCGATCAGCTGGGCCAGCTGCGACTGGTCGTGGATCTCCGGCCCGGGTCCGGGTTCGTACGTACCGTCGGGGCGCGGCCAGCGGGCGACCGGCAGCCCCGGCACGTCGCCGATGTCGGCCATGGTCAACGACGTACGGGTGGCGAGCGGATGCCCGGCCGGGAGGATCGCGACCTGCTGCTCGGTCAGCAGATCCTCAGTGTCGAAGCCGGTGAGCGAGTCGAACGGCCGCTGCATCAGGGCGGCGTCGGCGCGGCCGTCGCGCAGCATCCGCGCCTGGTCGCCCATGCCGCACAGCAGCACGTCGATCTCGGCCGCGTCCGGCTCGACGGCGTGCGCGTCGAGCAGCTTCTGCAGCAGTTCGTGGCCCGCGCCGGCCTTGGTGACCAGGGTCAGCCGGTTCGCGCCGGCGGCGGCGCGGCGGGTACGCCGGGCCGCCGCCGCGGTGGCGGCCAGGATGACGCGGGCCTCGTCGAGCAGCACCTGACCGGCGTCGGTGAGTGCCACTCTTCGGCGGTCGCGGTCGAGCAGGGTGACGCCGAGGCGGCGTTCGAGCTGGGCGATCGCCCGGGACAGCGGCGGCTGGGCGATGCCGAGCCGTTCGGCCGCCCGGCTGAAGTGCAGCTCCTCGGCGACCGTGACGAAGTACCGCAGCTCACGGGTCTCCAGCGTCTCCACGCCGACAACGATACGTCGGTGATACCCGCCGGGTATGACAGCGGAACTCAACTGGTGTAACGACGGCGGCTACCGCCGCGCCACCATCGGCGTCATGACCGAAACGAAGGCTACGACCGGAACGAAGGCCACGACCGGAACGAAGACCGCGCTGGTCGCCGGCGCGAACAAGGGACTCGGCTACGAGATCGCCGCAGGGCTCGGCGCGAAGGGCTACCGGGTGGCGGTGGGAGCGCGCGACGCCGCCCGCGGCGAAGCGGCCGTCAAGACGCTGTACGCCGCCGGCGTCGACGCGTTCGCCGTACCGCTGGACGTCACCGACGACCGCAGCGTCACCGAGGCCGCGCAGCTGATCGAACGCACCGCTGGAGGACTTGACGTCCTGGTCAACAACGCCGGCATCGCCGGCGAGACCGGGCCGGGGTGGGAGCAGGACCCGACCACGCTCGACCTCGACGTGGTCCGCCAGGTTGTCGACACCAACGTGTACGGCGTGATCCGCGTGACCAACGCGATGCTGCCGCTGCTGCGCCGGTCGCCGTCGCCGCGCATCGTCAACATCTCCAGCAGCGTCGGCTCACTGACCTGGCAGTCCGACCCGGAGATCAACGTCGGCCCGATCATGGCGGCCTACTCGCCGACGAAGACGTACCTCAACGCGATCACCGTGCACTACGTGCGGCAACTCGCCGGCACCGACTTCCTGATCAACACGGCCTGTCCGGGGCTGGTCGCCACCGACTTCACCGGCGGTGTCGGGCGTCCGGTCCAGGAGGCCGCTGCCACCCCGATCCGGCTGGCCACCCTGCCCGACGGCGGCCCGACCGGCACGTTCGTCAACGACGACGGCAGCATCCCCTGGTGATCTCCCGGTCCTGTCGGTGACTCCGCCTTTCTGGTGACCGGGCTGGACCAGCCCGGTCACCAGAGGGGGACCGGCGCGGCGGGCGGCGGGGACGGGCAGCGCCGACGGTTCAGCGTCCGGGCCGTCGGCTACGACGCCGGCCCCACCGTTTGTCGCCCCCATCACTGCCGTTGTCACCGGATCCGCTGTTGTCGCCGCTGCCCGGCCCGAGCAAGGTGCAGGACGCCAGCCGGGTCAGCCCGGTCGGCCGCGCCGCGTGCCGGCCGATCGCGATCTCGATCCGTTCGAGGGCGGTCAGCCGCTTGTCCCGCAGCGTCCCCACGATCGCGTTCTGGGCGAAGTTCGGGCCGCCCTCGCCGGCTGTGGTCAACAACCGTTCGTTGGCCTCGGCGATCCGCCGGTCGAGCAGGTTCAGATTCTGGTCGACCTCGGCCGCTGCCTGCGCCGGTACGGCCGGCAGCCGGTCCCGTACGGTCGGGCACTCGACCATCGGGTTGGCCTGCGTCCGACCGTCCGTGCTGTGCCCGGCATGGAGGGCGTCGTAGCTGACCGCGCAGTCGACCAGCGACATCAGACCGGTCGGTCGGGTCGCCCGGTCACAGGCCCGCGATGTCCGCGGGTGACCTTCGACATCGGCCGGTCCACGCAGGTGGGCAGGCAGCCGTCGGCCCGCTGCCGTGGGGTGAGGCAGTTCGGTTCGTGCTGCTTGACCTGGCGCCGCAGGTGTCTCGGTAGCCGAAGGCCGCGATCGGGCAGCGGCCAGGATGCTCCGGCAGCCCTCGTCGAGGGCTGGTCACCTCCACCACCGGGCCGGCGAGCGCGTTCCGCGCTGCAGCATCCGGCGCGGCAACCACGAGCCCGCTGTGTGCGTCGTGGTCCGATCCGGGTCTGCGATGATGGCGGGATGTCCACCGGTACCTCACCGGCCGTCCAGCCGTTCGCGCACCTGCAGGCGCAGAACGTCACCCTGTACCGGGACGTGCTGGACGCCTTCGTCCGGGCGAAACGTCGGTTCACCGTGCATCTGCGGCCGGAGGACGTCTTGGCGGAGATCGGCCCCGGGGCGTCGCTGGAGGCCGTCGCGGCGGCGCTGGCCCAGCTCGCCGAGTGGGGCAACCTGCGGGCCGACCCGGACACCGGGCGGGTCACCACCGTAGAAGACTTTCACCGCGCTCGCTACCTCTACCAGTTGAGCGCGCACGGCCACGCCGCCGAGCAGGCCATCGCCACGTACGAGGAGGCGATCGGCCGACGCGGCGCCCTGCAGTCGGTGGCGCTGTCCGACATCGCCGACCAGCTGCGCGCCCTGCTGGGCATCGCCGCCGAGGCCGCCGCTGGGTCCGCTCCCGACCCGGCGAAGACCCACCTGCTGATGCTGAGCCTGGTCGACCGGTTCACCGGGCTGGCCGACAACGCGCAGGCGTTCATGGCGTCGCTGCGGCGGGCCGTCGACTTCGCCGACGCGGATGTGGCGGCCTTCCTCGCGTACAAGGAACAGCTGATCGCGTACCTCGAACGGTTCATCGCCGATCTCGCCAACCGGGGCGCGGAGATCGCCAACCTGGCCCACCGGATCGAGGCGACCGGGGTACGCCCGCTGCTGGAGATCGTGGCCCGCCGGGAGGCCGTCGACGCCGCACCCGGCGAGGACGCCGACGACCGGGCACTGCATCAGGCGCGGGTGGTCTGGCAGCAACGCTGGGACGGGCTGCGGGACTGGTTCGTCAGCGGCGACGCCAGCCGGCAGTCCCAGGCACGGCTGCTGCGTACCGCCGCCATCGGCGCGATCCGGCAGCTGCTCGGCGCGGTGGCGTCGATCAACGAACGCCGGGCCGGCCGGTCGGACCGGTCGGCCGACTTCCGGTCGCTGGCGCTGTGGTTCGCGCAGGCCCCCGACGACGAGGCCGCGCACCGGCTGTGGCACACCGCGTTCGGCCTGTCGCCGGTGCGGCACCTGACCGTCACCGGGGAGACCCTGGCTGCGGCCGAGCAGCGACCGGTGCCGGCGTCGACGTCGTGGGCCCAGGCACCCCGGCTGGAGATCAGCCCTCGACTGCGCAAGACCGGATCGTACGAGCGGCGCGGCTCGCCGAGCCGGGTGCTGGACCGATCCGCGCAGCGGCGGCAGTTGGCCGAACGTGCCGAGCGGGAGACGGCCCAGACGGCCCGCGCCCGAGCGGCGTTGGCCACCGATGGGCCCGTCCCACTGTCGCGCCTCGGTGAACTGGACACCGCCGAGTTCCGGCTCTTTCTCCATCTGCTGGGCGACGCGCTGGCGGCCCGGCGGCCGGACGCCACGGAGGTGACCACCACCACTTCCGACGGCACGCTACGGGTACGCCTGGTCCGCGTCGACGGGGCGCCGCCGGTGCGGATCGTCACCGCCGACGGGGTGCTCACCGGGCCGGAACATCTGGTCGACATCACCGACCTGGCTCCGACCGGAGCCGACCTGGTCTCGGCCGGTCTGGTCTCTGCCGGAGCCGATCTCGCGGCGGTCGGGGTGGCCGGGTGAGGGCGCGCGGCCCTGCCGAGGGCGACTCCTCGGGCCGCCTGCAGCGGGCCGCCCGGCTGCTGCTCGCCCGCCCGCTGCTGGTCGCCGGGCTGACCCCGGACGGCGAGTTCCGGCTGGTCCGCACGTACGCCGCAGAGCTGCGCGAGTGGTTCGACCGGGAGACCGGGTGGCGGCTGGTCGCCGACGCCCAGACGATCCGGCTGATGAAGCTGACCGCCGACCCACAGGACCAGACCCACCCGGCTCGGGACCCGAAGGCCAGGACCCCGTTCTCCCGGCAACGGTACGTGTTGACCTGCCTCGCCCTGGCCGCGCTGGAACGCGCCGACGGGCAGATCACCCTGGGCCGGCTGGCCGAGGACGTGGTGCTGGCCGCCGCCGATCCGGCGCTGGCCGCCACCGGGTTCACGTTCGCCCTGGACCGGCGGGAACGGCGGGCCGACATGGTGGCGGTGGTCCGGCTGCTGCTGCACTGGGGGGTGCTGCGTCGGGTGGCCGGCCACGAGGACGCGTACCTCGGCACCAGCGGTGACGTGCTCTACGACGTGGACCGGCGGGTGATCGCCGGCCTGCTGGCCAGCAGCCGCGGCCCGTCGATGATCGGTGACGTGGCACCGGACGGCCGGCTGGCGGCGCTGACCGTCGAGGTGGTGCCCGATGTCGAGGATGCCCGCAACCGGGCGCTGCGGCACCGGCTCACCCGGCTGCTGCTCGAACAGCCGGTCGTCTACTACGACGAGCTGACCGAGGCCGAGCTGGCCTATCTGACCAGCCAGCGATACGCCATCCTGAACCGGATCACCCAACTGACCGGGCTGGTCGGCGAGGTACGGGCCGAAGGGGTCGCGATGGTGGACCCGGCCGACGAGCTGACCGACGTCCGGATGCCGGCCGAGGGGATGCAGAGCCACCTGACGCTGCTGTTGGCGGAGCGGATCGCGGCGGCCGGCACGGCAGGTGCGGCGAGCGCGGGCGGCCTGCGGGTCAGCGAGCTGCACCGGCACACCCGCGAGCTGGCCCGGGCGCACCGGTCGTACTGGCGTAAACACGCCACCGATCCGGGCGCCGAGGTCGAGTTGGTCGCCACCGCGTTGGACGCGCTGCGTGCCCTGAAGCTGATCACTGTCGAGCCGGCCGAGGATCCGCTGGTCGTAGCCCGCCCGGCGATCGCGCGTTACTCCCTGGCAGAGCCGACGATCCGGGAGACCCGGACCGTCGCCCAGGGGACCCGGACCGTCGCCCAGGGGACCCGGACCGCCGCCCGTTGACACGCCCGTTACGCCGACGAGAGGAAGTACCCGTCACCGTGACCGCCGCCGCGATCGAATCCGCACCGACGTCGACACCGGACCGGGAGCTGCCGGTGCCGGACCGGGAACGGTGGCAGCCGCTGCGGGCCGGGCTGGTGGACATCTTCTACTACGACCAGGAGGAGTTCCACTTCCACGGCGGGAGTCTGCTGCTGCGGGGCAACAACGGCACCGGCAAGTCGAAGGTCCTCGCGTTGACCGTACCGTTCCTGTTGGACGGTGAGTTGGCACCATACCGAGTGGAGCCCGACGGGGATCCGCACAAGCGGATGGAGTGGAACCTGCTGCTCGGCGGCCGGCACCCGCACCCGGAGCGGACCGGCTACACCTGGCTGGAGTTCGGCCGCCGCGACGCCGACGGCACCGCCCGCTACCTGACCATCGGCTGCGGACTGAAGGCGGTGGCCGGGCGCGGCATCGCCCGGCACTGGTACTTCGTCACCAGCCAACGGGTCGGCGCCGATCTGCAGCTGCTCACCCCCACCGGTACGGCGGCGACCCGGGACCGGCTGCGGGACGCGATCGGCCCGGCGGGGATGCTCTACGACCGGGCCGTCGACTACCGGCGGGCGGTCGACGAGGCACTGTTCGGCCTGGGGGACCGGTACGACGCGCTGGTGTCCCTGCTGATCAAACTGCGGCAGCCGCAGCTGTCCAAGCGCCCGGACGAGAAGACCCTGTCCCGGGCGCTCGGCGACGCGCTGCCGCCGCTGGACGAGAACCTGATCGCCCAGGTCGCCGAGGCGTTCCGGGGTCTCGACGACGAACGGGAGACGCTGACCGAGCTGCGCGAGACGAAGAAGGCCGCCGACGACTTCCTCACCCGCTACCGGCAGTACGCGCGGATCGCGACGAAACGCAAGGCCGCGGTGCTGCGGCAGCAGCACAGCCGGTACGAGCAACTGGGCCGCGAGCTGGGCGACGCGCAGCGCGCGCACGAGCAGGCCGACCAGGCGGTACGCCAGGCCGAGGTCAAACTGGCCGAGCTGGACGCGCGCGCCACCGAGCTGCAGGCGCGCCGACGGGCGCTGGCGGAAAGCCCCGAGGCGCGTACCGCCGAGCATCTGCGTCGGCTGCGGGAGGCGGCCGATCAGCGGGCGACGTTCGCCGACCAGCAGGCCAAACGCCTGCGTGACGTCGAGGCGGAGGCGGCCCGGACCCGGCGTACCGCCGAGCAGACGGCGCAGGAGCTGCAGGCGGCGCAGGAGGACGAGGCGGCGGCCCGTACCCGGGTGGCCGGCGGTGCGGTGGCGGCGCGGGTCGCCGACCGGCACCGTGACCGGGTCCTCGCCGCCCTGCCGGACGACTCCGCCCATGGGCTCGACGAGGCGCGCCGCGCCGCCGGCCAGCTGGTCCAGGATCGGCGGGCCGCGCTGCGTACCCTCGATCGGCTCCGCGCGGCCGCCGAGTCGGCCCGGACCCTCGCAGACCGCGCTCGGGAGGAGGTCGACCGGCTGGACGCCGAGGTCGCGGCGGCCGACGAAGCGGTCACCGACGCCGAGACCGCCGCCGCCGAACAGGGCGAGACCCTGGTACGGCGCACCGGGGAGTACCTGACCGGCCTGGTCGAGCTGTCAATCGCCGACCCGGAGGCGGTGCTCGGCCGGCTCGACTCCTGGGTGAGCACCCTGGACGGGGACAACCCGGCCGCCCGGGAGGTGACCGCCGCCAGCCGGGCGGCCGCCGAGGCGATCGCCCGAGCCGACGCGGCGGTGGAGACCGAGCAACGGCGGGTCGCCGATCGGGTCGGGGAGATCGACGCCGAGCTGCGTCGGCTGACCGACGGGGCGCACCAGCCGCCGCCGGCACCGCACACCCGGTCCCCGCAGCTGCGCCTCGACCGGCCCGGCGCACCACTGTGGCGGGTCGTCGACTTCGTTGAAGACGTGCCGTCGCAGGTGCGTGCCGGCATCGAGGCGGCGCTGGAAGCCGCCGGGGTGCTCGACGCGTGGATCGACCCGGACGGCACGGTCCGCCACCCGGACAGCGGCGACGCGCTGCTGCGGCCCACCGACGAGGTGGCGACGAACCTCGGGACGCTGCTGCGTCCGGTGATCGACGACGCCGACCCGCACGCCACCGCGCTGACCGGGCCGACCGTCGCCGCCGTCCTCGCCGCGATCGGCCTCGGCGCGGACTCCGGTGCGGCGACCTGGGTCGACACCGACGGCGGCTTCGGCATCGGCGTCGTCACCGGGCGGTGGACCAAACCGGACGCGGAGCACATCGGCGACGGCGCCCGGGAAGCGGCCCGGCGGGCCCGGATCGCCGCGCTGCGGGCCGAGGCCGACGAACTCGCCGCCGTGTCGGCCGACCTCGCCGAGCAACGCACCACACTGGACGAACGTCGGCGGGCGGTCGGCCAGGAAATTGAGAACCTCCCCTCCGACCAGCCACTGCGCGAGGCGCACACCCTGGTCCGTGGCGCCCACCAGCTGCGCCGGGACACCGCCGGCCGGCGTGACGAGGCGGCGGCGAGGCACCGTACGGCGGTCTCGGCGGCGCAGACGGCGCTGGCCGAGGCGACCGACTTCGCCGACGACGTGGGTCTGCCCCACGACGCCGACGGGCTGGCGGAGGTTCGCGACGGGCTGCAGGACTACCAGGTGACGTTGGCCGCCTGGTGGCCCACCCTGACCGGGGTACGCGACGCGACGCGACGCCGCGCCGAGGCGTCCCGCACCTACGAGGAGAAGCAGGGGCAACTCGAACCGGCCGCGATCGAGGCGGCCGAGGCCGCCGAGACGGCCCGGCTGGCCCGGGTGGAGTTCGAGACGTTGGACGCGACCGCCGGCGCGACCGTCGCCGACCTGGAACGCCAGCTCCGCGAGGTGGCCGACGCCGAGCAGGAGTGCCAGCGGGAAAGCCGGGAGACCCGGCAGCGCGAACGCGACGCCTGGGGTGCCCGGGGCGACGCCGACGGGCGACGTGACCGGCTGACCGGGGACCTTGCGGAGGCCACCGCCACCCGGGACGCCGCCGTCGAAGTGCTGCGGGCCTTCGCCGACACCGGCCTGATCGCCCTGGCCTGCCCCGAGCAGGAACTACCGGACACCCGACAGCCGTGGGCGACGACCCCGGCGGTGGCCGTGGCGCGCGGCGTCGACCGGCTGCTCGCCGACGTCGACGACGGTGACCGCCCCTGGGAACGGATCCAGCACCAGGTCAGCCTGGACATGAAGGTGCTCACCGACAGCCTGTCCCGGCACGGACACCAGGTGCTGCCCGCCGTCCGCGAGGACACCATGATCGTGGAGGTGGTGTTCCAGGGGCACAGCCGCTCCGTCGCGGACCTGTCCGCCGCCCTGGTCACTGAGATCGACGAACGGCAGCGGGTGCTCTCCGCCCACGAGCGGGAGGTGCTGGAGACCCACCTGGTCAACGAGGTCGCCGGAGCGTTGCAGGAGCTGGTCGCCGGCGCCGAGCAGCAGGTTGCGACGATGAACGGCGAGCTGGAGGAGCGGCCCACCTCCACCGGCATGCGGCTGCGGCTGCTGTGGCGGCCCACCCGCGACGCCCCGCCCGGCCTGGCCGAGCTGCGCGCCCGGCAGCTGCGGCAGAGCACCGACGTCTGGAACGACGCCGACCGTCGAGCGATCGGCGCGTTCCTGCAGGAGCAGATCAGCCGGGAACGGCTGCGCGACGAGGCGGCGACCTGGCACGAGCAGCTCACCCGGGCGTTGGACTACCGGGCCTGGCACGAGTTCGCGATCCAGCGCCACCAGGACGGGCAGTGGCGGCCGGCCACCGGCCCGGCCTCCGGTGGTGAACGGGTGCTGGCCGCCAGCATCCCGCTGTTCGCCGCCGCGTCCTCGTACTACGGGTCGGCGGGCAATGCGCACGCGCCGCGGCTGATCGCCCTCGACGAGGCGTTCGCCGGGGTCGACGACGACTCCCGGGCCAAGTGCCTCGGGCTGCTCGCCACCTTCGACCTGGACGTGGTGATGACCAGCGAACGGGAGTGGGGCTGCTATCCGCAGGTGCCCGGACTGGGCATCGCGCAGCTGGCCCGGCACGACGGCATCGACGCCGTCCTGGTCACCCCGTGGCGGTGGGACGGGCGGGAACGGCACCGGATGCCTCGGGTCGAGCTGGCGGTACCGCAGCAGCGACCGACCCGCCCGGCCGGCGAACCCGACCCGACCCGACCGGACCCAACCGGACCTGACGGCTCGGAGCAGCCCGCTCTGTGGTCCGCCGAGTGACCGGACCGGACGGCGCGGTGGTCGGGCCGGATCTCGATGTGGTCGGGCCGGATCTTGATCGGCTGCGCCGGCAGCTCGGCGGGGCCGACACCGAACGGGTCGTGCAGCGGGTCCGCCAGCGGATGGCCCACGGCCGGCCGCTGACCGGCACGATCTCGCTGAGCCAGCCGACACCGGCCGAGCGGCTGGCGGTGCAACGGCTGCTTGGGCGGCCACCCGGCCGGGGCACCTCGCTGACGGTCAACCTCGACGACCTCGACCAGGTGGTCCGCCGCAGCGGCCTGCACCCGGACGGGCTGGCCGCCGCCGTCGAGACCCTCCTCGGGCCGGTGCCGGTGACCGCCGAGGTCCGCGCCGCCGCCGACGCCGCCTGGCGTACCGTGCTGGCGCCGTTGGACCGGCTCGGCCGCCGCGCGCCGCACCTGGCCGACTGGTGCGGCGATCGCGGTACGGTGGCGCTGGCCCGCCGACTGTCCGGTACGCCGGACGCGGCGGCCCGGCTCGTCGAACACCTGGTCGCGGTGCTGGCGGCGTTGCCTGCCGACGGTGCTCCGTTGGCCCGGCTCGCCGCGCACACCACCGGCGACGCGCACGCCCTCGACGCCGACCGTCCACTGGCCACCCTCGTACTGTCGGCGGTGCGGGCCGTCTGGTGGCCCGGGGACGACGAACCGACGTCCCCGGCGCAGCGGCGGCGGGCGCTGTGGGACAGCGCCGGTGTCCTTGTCGACGAACTGTCGTCGACCGTACTGACGCTCAACGTCGTGGCGAGTCCGGGCAGCCGGCTGTCCGCCCTGACGGCGCCCGCCGCGACGGCCGGTGAGCCGCTCGTGCTGACCCTGCGCCAACTCGGCCGGGAGCGGTCGACTTTCCCGGCCGGCACCGTCCACGTCTGCGAGAACCCGACGGTGCTGGCCGCGGCGGCCGACCTGCTCGGTCCGGAGTGTCCGCCGCTGGTCTGCGTCAACGGCCAGCCGAGCACGGCGGCGCTGCGGCTGCTGACCGGCCTGACGGCCGGCGGCGCGCGGTTGCGCTACCACGGCGACTTCGACTGGGGCGGGGTACGGATCGCCAACCTGTTGCGCTCCCGGGTGCCGTGGCAGCCGTGGCGCTACGACGCCACCGCGTACCGGGCGGCGGTGGCGGGCGCGGCCGTGGTGGGCGCCGTGTCGGGGACGCTGACCGGCCGGCCGGTCGACGCCGGCTGGGACGCGGAGCTGACCGCTGCGATGAGCCGGTACGGTACGCGGGTCGAGGAGGAGCTGGTCCTCGACACCCTCCTCGCCGACCTGTCCGGTGCCCAGTAGCGCGTGATCATCCTGCCCATAGTCGACTGTCGCACCGGTTGTCCGCTGAACGGACGTGCGAGTGGCCCTACCGGATTGGCTGGCCTAGAGTCTGCGCGTGCCAGCATCCCCCGTTACCCCGCCTGACCGACTGGCCGCGCTACTGGGCACCGTTGGCCCGGCTGGCGCGTTCAGCGCACGTCGTACCGCGTCACCCCATGGTCTGAGGCTCGCGGTGCGCGGTGTCGGGCCGATCGCCTTGCCGCCGGCCGCCGAGCAGGCGAAGCAGCTGTGCTCAGTTGGCCGGCCGGCCAGGTTCGGCAAGGGTGAGCAGACGCTGACGGACGCCGGGGTCCGCGACACGTGGGAAGTCCCGACGAGCCTCGTCGACATCGACGAACAGCGGTGGCACGAGACGCTCCACCCGATGCTGGACCAGCTCCGGGCCGACCTCGGCCTGCCGCAGGGGTGCGAGCTGGTCGCCGAGCTGCACTCGATGCTGGTGTACGCGCCCGGCCAGTTCTTCGCGCCACATCAGGATTCGGAGAAGGCCGATGCCATGATCGGCACCCTGGTGGTGACGTTGCCGTCGGAGTCGGCCGGCGGCGTGCTGTCGATTGAGCACGCCGGCCGGACCGGGAGCTACGAATCGTCACCGGACGAGCTGACCTTCGTCGCGTTCTACGCCGACTGTCGGCATCAGGTGTCGCCGGTGACGGCGGGCCACCGGATCGTGTTGACCTACAACCTGTTGCTCGCCGGTGACCCGGTCACCCTGGCCGCCGGCTCGCTGGGCCAGGACCTGGTCACCGGACTGGCCGGCTGCCTGGACGATCACTTCGCGGAACCGACCGACGGGCCCGCCCGGCTGGTCTACCTGCTGGATCACGAGTACACCCAGCGGGCGTTGGGCTGGGACCGGCTCAAGGGCGACGACGTCGGCCGTGCCGCAGCGGTGCGGGCGGCCGCGCAGGCAGCCGGTTGTGAGGTCACTCTGGCGTTGGCGGAGCTGCAGGAGACCTGGAGCGCCCTCGACCCCGAGGAATCATGGGGCCGCTGGGGTCGGGGCCGGAGTCGGTACGGCCGGTATCGAAACGACGAGGAACCCAGCGGCGGGAGCGGGTCGGGCGAGTACGAGCTCGAAGAGCTCATCGACTCGTCGATGACCCTCGACTGCTGGCTGGACGAGTCCGGCGAGGTGGTGCCGACGTCGCTGCGGATCTCCGACGACGAGGTGTGTGCCACGACGCCCACCGCGAACCTGTCGCCCCAATCGTCGGAGTACGAGGGGTACATGGGCAACTACGGCAACACGTTGGACCGGTGGTACCGCCGGGCGGCGATCGTCGTGTGGCCACGTCGGTGGACCTTCGCGATCCGTGCGCAGGCGTCGCCAGGCTGGGCCCTCGACCGGCTCGCCGATCTGCTGCGCGCCGGGGACGTCGCCGGTGCCCGGCGCAGCGCCGCCACGCTCGCCTCGTTCTGGCGGGTCGCCCCGGCGGCCGGTGAACTTGTCGTCGGGCGGGCGTTGGCGGTCGCCTGGGAGCTCGACGAGCCGGACCTGGCCGCCATGCTGCTCGCGCCGCTGCGGGTGGAGACGCTGGCGCCGGCCGACGCCCCGGTGCTCGCCCGCCTCGCCACCTGCTACGGCGAGTCCTGGACCCGGGATCGGGTCAACGGCTGGTTCGGCCGGAACTGGCTGTCCCGTTCGTCGCTGTTCGACAAGCAGACCCCGGACTGGCTGGCATCGCTGCCCGCGATGTGCGCGGCGCTGCGTGCCACCTCCGACACCGGGGGTGTGCTGGTCGGCCGGCTGCTGGTGGCCGGCGTCTGGTCCGAACTGCACGGCCGGGCCCGAGGAATGCTCGCCTACCCGGCGGCCCGCGACCGGCGCAGGTACCTCGCGGACCTGGGGCCGCAGATCGCCGTCGTCCTGGCCGGTGCCGCCAGCCTCGGTACGGCGGACCTGGCTGACCCGGCGGTCGAGTTCCTCTGCCAGGACGAGGACGACGTGCTTGCCTGCGCGATGTCGACGCTGCGGGCCGCCCGCGCGACCGCACCGGACCAGGCGGGGCAGCAGGTGGCCGGCATCGACACCCTCGCCGCGCACGTCGCCCGGCGGCTTGAGCGGCAGCTCGCCCGGCCGGCTCGGGCCGCCGACGACTGGTCGGTGGAACTGCCCAAGGGATGCGACTGTGAGCTGTGCGCCACCCTGGTGGCGTTCCTCGGCGATCCGGCGCGCCGCACCTTCGAGTGGCCGCTGGCCGAGCAGCGCCGCCGCCATGTCCACTCCCGCGTCGACCAGGCTGACCTGCCCGTCGACCATCAGACCCGGCGCAGCGGGCGACCGTACACTCTGGTCCTGCGCAAGACCGACGCGCTCTTCGACCGCGAACGCGAGTCCCGCCGCCGCGCCCAGGAAGACCTGGCCTGGCTCTCCCTGGGCCCGGAGGACCTCGGCTGAGCGTTGGTCGCGTCGGGGACGTCACGCCTGGAAGTAGTGCCCGTCGTGCAGGTCGGCGATCAGGCCGGGGCGGCTGGGGGACCAGCCCAGGAGTTCCCGGGTGATCGCGGCCGACGTCGGATTGTCCAGTTGGGCGAACGGCCCGAGGAAGCCGAAGTAGTCGTCGGCTTCCTCGGGGCTGATGCTGCGGACCGGCACGTCGAGGTTGCGGGCGATGGCGGCGGCGATCTCTCGGAAGGGGACTCCTTCGTCGGCGGCGGCGTGCAGGCGGGAGCCGGCCGGGGCCTTTTCGAGGGCGAGCCGGTAGAGGTCGGCCGCGTCGAGCGTGTGCACGGCCGGCCACCGGTTTGTGCCTTCGCCGACGTACGCCGCGTACCCGTGCTGCCGGGCGGCGGCGACGAGGACGGTGACGAAACCGTTGCGGTCGAGCGGGCTGTGCACCGTCGGAGCGAGCCGGACGACGCAGGAGCGCACGTCGTGGGAGGCGAGGCCGATCACGAAGTTCTCCGCGTCGACCCGGTAGCCGCTCGGGAGAGCGTCGTGTTCAGTGCCGGGGCGGTCGACGATTCCGCCCATCGCGAGCATGGCTGTGCCGCCCGTGCCGACCAGCGGCTTGCCGGAGCCGCTCAGACCGTCGGCGAGGGCGTGGAGGGCGGCCAGGTCGGCACCGGCGGCGCCGGTCAGGTCGCCGGTGAGCAGGAGGTCGTGACGGAACGCCAGGTGGATGACGCCGTCGGCGGCGTTCGCTTCGGTGCGCAGAACGTCGAGGTCGGACAGGTCGGCGCGACGCGTCCCGGCGCCCAGTTTCTCGATCGCGGCAGCGGATGCTTCGGAGCGGGCCAGGCCGACGACGTCGTGGCCGGCGGAGATCAGGGCCGGCACGACCGCCGAGCCGACGTGGCCGGAGGCGCCTGTGACGAATACGCGCATGTTGGTGTTCCTTCGTGAGTACCGATGTCGCCTTGTGACATCACCCTACCTTGTGATGTCACCATGCGACATGGCTTGGATCAAGAAGATGTCGTAGTGTGACATCGGATACCATCGCGGCATGGCCCGCTGGCAACCGGACGCACGCGGCCGCCTGGAGGCGGCCGCCTTCGAGCTGTTCCGTGAACGCGGCTTCGAACAGACCACGGTCACCGACATCGCCACCCGCGCCGGCCTCGACAAACGCACCTTCTACCGGCTCTTCGGCGACAAACGCGAGGCGCTGTTCGGCGGCAGCGAGCAACTGGAGGACCTGCTCGTCAAGGCGGTGACCGAGACGGACGCCGCCCCCTTCGAAGCGGTCGTCGCCGCGTTCCGTCAAGTGGCGGAGGAGATCTTCGCCGACCGTCTCGAGCTGGTCCGGGTGCGCCAGACCATCATCGAGAGCAGTCCCGAGCTGCAGGAACGTGAGCTGCGTAAGATGGGCTCGCTGGCGGCCGCGGTCGTTGCCGCGCTGTGCGCCAAGGGCCTTGACCAGACCGCGGCGACCCTGGCCACCGAGTCAGGTGTCACCGTGTTCCGGGTCGCGTACACCCGCTGGGTCGAGCCCGGCAACCGCGACTCGCTCACCGACCTGATCGCCGAGGTCGCCAGCGAACTACAGGCGATCACCTCGCCTGTTCGACGGTAGTTGCCGCGCGGTACGTTGCCGGCTTGACGGCTGTCGCGGGACGACGGTGCGCCCGCCGGGCCAGCGCACAGTGAACCGTCCAGTATGATCGGTCGCCCGTTGGCCGTCGACGCGACGGCCGACGGCCTGGCGTACTCAACTGGGTTCCGGAGGTTCTCATGGCCGACCACGACGCAACGCTGTTCGACCGGCTCGATACCTCGGTGCCGCATCCGGCCCGCCGATACAACTACTGGCTCGGTGGGAAGGACAACTTCGCCGTCGATCGGGCCTCGGCGGACCAGATCGCGGCGGCCTGGCCGAGCGCGCCGATCGCGGCGCGAGAGAACCGCCGCTTCCTCGGCCGGGCGACCCGGTTCCTGGCCGCCGAGGCCGGGATCAGGCAGTTCCTCGACATCGGCACCGGCCTGCCCACCGCAGACAACACGCACGAGATCGCCCAGGCGATCGCGCCGGAGTCGCGGGTGGTGTACGTCGACAACGATCCGATGGTGATGGTGCACGCCAGGGCCCTGCTGACCAGCACCACCCAGGGCAAAACGTCCTACATCGAGGCCGATCTGCGCGAGCCCGGCAAGATCCTCAACCATCCCGACCTGCTCGCCACTCTGGACCTGTCCAAGCCGGTCGGGCTGATGCTCGTCGCGGTACTGCACTTCCTGCCGGGTCGAGGGGCGGCCGCACCGGTCGTCGCCGAGCTTGTCGACGCGCTGCCGCCGGGCAGCTACCTGGTCGTCAGCAACGCGACCAAGGACTTCCTCCCGGCACCGATCGCAGCGGTCTACGACCGGATGCTGGCTGCCGGGCAGACCGACATCTGGCCCCGGGAACGCGCCGAGTTCGCCGCGCTGGTGGAGGGCCTGGACCTCGTACCACCCGGGATCGGGGTGGTGAGCGACTGGCGCGCCGACGAGCAGGACCAGCCACGTCCGGCGGCAGCCGACGTGTCGGTGTACGGTGCGGTCGCCCGAATTCCCTGACCGCCACACCGGGCAGTGCCATCGCCGGAGGCGAGCCGCCCGCAGCACGCCGGAAAGGGCGACCTGGGCGGTAGCGTCGTCCGGGTGAACCTGGACGAGACCGCCGCCCGGCTCGGGGTGCCCGTCGCCGACGTCGAGCGGGTGCACCGGCTCGCCGGTGACCGGCCGTCGGCTCCGCTGCCGGCCAGGGCCGACGCGCCCGCGATCCTGGACCGGCTCGCGGTGCGGCCGGACGACGCCGCCGTAATCATGGCCGGCTGGCCGGATCCCGACTCGCCGCTGTGGACGCCGGAGCTGCGCTGGCTGCTCGACCGGACGATCGCCCTGGTCCGGGCCGACCTCGGCGGCTACGGCTGGCTGGCACCCGGCCCGGAGCTGCCCCGCGACCGGGGACCCGCCTGGCGGCACCTCTACGCGTACGCGTACCTGGCCCTGGTCGACGTCGTCCGGGCGTACCACCGCGCCCACGGCATCGCCGACGCCGTGTCCTGGGCGACCCTCGCGGACCTGGGCCGCAACCTCGCCATCGACCGGCGGATGCGTGGCGAGGGCTGGCCGGTGATGCAGGCCTGGCTGACCCTGCACGTGCGCGGCAGCCTCTACGAGCTGGGCCGGCTGCAGCACCACCGCAGCGACAGCGCCATCGAACTGCACATCCCCGACGCGGGGCCGCTGACCCCGGAGGCGGTCAGCGCGTCACTCGACGCGGCCCGCGCGTTCTTCCCCCGACACTTCCCCGACGAGCGGTACGCGGCGTTCGCCTGCGGGTCGTGGCTGCTCGACCCGCAACTGCGGGAGTATCTGCCGGCGGACTCGAACATCGTCCGGTTCCAGCGTCGGTTCGAGCTGGAGCCGTACCAGGAGCAGGACGGGCCGGACGCCGACGTCGAGGTGCTGCGGTTCGTGTTCCGCACCCTGACCACGCCGCTCGACGCGCTACCACTCCGTACCGTGCTGCAACGCGCCGTCGTCGACCACCTGTCCGCCGGCCGCCACTGGCAGTGGCGCCGCGGTCGCTTCCCGATCTGACCACGCCTGCTTTCCGCCCGGCTCGGTAACCGTGACGGCCGAGGCGGAAACAGACCCGGTATGGACGACGACCGGACAAGATTCGCGGAGCTGTTCCGGCGACATTACGGCGCGGTGATGCGGTACGCGGCCCGTCGGGTCGGCCGGGAACGCGCGCCCGACGTCGTCAGCGAGGCGTTCCTCGTCGCCTGGCGACGCCTGCCCGACGTGCCGGTCTGTGACCCGCTGCCCTGGCTGTACGCCACGACCCGGCACCTGATCGGCAACGAGATCCGGGGCCGGGACCGGCAGGCGAGGCTGACGACGCGACTGGGCGAGGTTGCCGAGACGGTCACGGCCGACCACGCCGATGCCGTGGTCGACCAGGTACGGGTCCGCCACGCGCTGGCACAACTGTCCGAAGCCGACCAGGAGGCGCTGCGGCTGGCCGCCTGGGAAGGACTCGACGCCACCGCCGCCGCCACCGTCATGGGGTGCAGTCGTACCGCGTACAAGGTGCGGTTGTTTCGGGCGCGGCGGCGGCTGGCGGCCGTACTGGAATCGGCACCGACCAGGAGACCGGCGGACGCCGCGCTCTCCCCGCTGGCTCACGAAGGAGGACGATGATGGAGACCGACCGACTGATGCGCGACGCGGACCCCGCCGCCGACTGGCGGGTGGACGCGGAGTCGCCGCAGGCCGCGGCGATGCTGGTCGGCATCCTCGCTCAACCCCGGTCCGACGCCGCGCAACCTGCCGGCGTGACGGGGGTACGCCAACAGCCCACCACCACTCGGCAGCTGCGGCACCGGCGGCTCGCGTTCGGCGGGGTCGCCGCCGCAGCGGTGGCGGTGGCCCTCGCGGCGTCAACGGTCTGGCTTGCCGGCCCCGGCGGTGCCACCCCCGCGTACGCGGTCACCACGAATTCCGACGGCTCGGTGGAGTTGATCGTGGAATGGGACCGGCTCAACGACCCGGCCGGTCTTGCCGCCGACCTGCGCCAGGCTGGCGTACCAACCGAGCTGCGTTACGCCAGAGACGCTCAGCCGGTAGCTGTCTGCCTCGATTCGGCAGGGCAACAACGAGCAGACGCAGCTCTCACCAGCAGGAGCCGCAGCGAAAGAACAGCCTCCGCCGATGGGTACCGCATACGCCCAGACCTGTTCCCCGACGGGAGTGTCATGGTCATCTCCACATTCGCCGACGGCGCAACGCAAGTGACGTACACGACGCTCTATATCGCACCGGCTGATGACACCTCCTGTACCTATCTCGGTTCGCGCGTTAGTACCCTCTACACCGAACCTGGAATGCGCTCAGAAGAGTGAGCATGTGGCTGTGCATCGAGGTGAGGCTGACGCACCTCAAAATCGCGTTTGAGGTGCGTCAGCCTCACCTCGATGGCTAGTCTCGGGCGTGCGGGCAACGCCCGTCACGGGCCGAGGAAAGCCAGCGCTACGACCGCGATGTCGTCGCGGCAGCGGAAGGCGTGTTCGCCCGCATACACGACAACTCCATCGATCAGTTCCTTGCCGATGCGGTCACGGAGCCAGTGCAGATGCTTGGTGCCGGCGCCCTCGACGCGATAGGCCAGCTTGCCTTCGACACCCAGCACCCGGCCGTCCGCGTGTCGAGCGAGCAGGTCCACCTCTGCTCTACCAACGCGGTCGCCTACTCTGCCGAACGCAGGCGATCTGGTCTGCCAAACGCAGGCTCCGCTACCTTCGAGGGGCAAGGGAGCTGACAGCGTCGGGTCCGCCGTCAGCGCAGTCGTTGCCGGCGACCGTCGAGCTGGGAACGAGCGTGACCTGCCGCCGCTGACAGGCGGTGTCCCAACCGATCACCAACTCGGCAGTACGGCGGCACTGCGCAATCTGTGTCTGCACAAGAGGTCTCCCATCGCTCCCATAAGCGTCGCTGGACAGCGGTACGGTGACTCCATGCGGGCTGTCCGGATTGGGCTACCCATCGCCGTGTTGTTCGTGGTCGCCAGCGCGACAGCGGTGGCTGTGCCGCTGGTGCGGACCGGTGTTCAGCCAGCCAGCCGGATGAGCGGCCGGCTGTGGCCGTCGAGCAGTTCATGTGCGCCCAGGTGGCATCCAGTGTCGATGGCTACTGCGATCGCATCGCGGAGGATCTCGGCCGGCGTATGCCGCTGGCCGACGACGACCGGGTAGCGGCGCAGCCGTGCCGGCAGGCGCTGCTGGACGGCTTCGTCCGCGAGCTCGGCGCGGACTGTCCCGCGCCGCTGGAGCACTGTCGGCTCCCGGCCACAACACCGGACGCGGTCCGGCGGGCGCTGATCGCTTCCGGCTTCACCGACCCGGCGGTACGGCCAGCCAGGTACACCGACCCGGCCCCGACGGGGGCGATCCTGTACGCCGTACGGGTCGGGCGTGCCTGCCTGCTCGGCCACGTCCGGTCGGAAACCGCCGCCCCGCCCCTCACCGTGGGCCGCCTGCCCGACGAATCCTGCCTGTGGCCCTGAGCGATCCCTACACCTGAAGCGATCCAGGAAGCGGCACCGCCACCACCGTTACCAAGGTGTCCAAACCGGCGAAGTCGTCGGGATTGGTGGTGTAGAGCGGCAGGCGGTTTCCGATGGCGACACTCGCGATCATGAGGTCAGCCGTCCGTGCTCTCGGCTTGCGGCCTGCCGCCAGCACGGCTGCGACTACTCTGCCGAACGCCCGTGCCGCCTCCGCATCGAACGGCAGCGGATCGAACTCGGACTCGGCCCGTTGGAGCACGTCCAACCGGCGGGCACGCTCGGCTGGATCATCGGTGTGATGCGGACCAGCCGACAGCTCGGCGAGGGTGACTGTGCTGATCGACATGGTGTCCGGCAGCCGGGCGTGGTCGATCTGCCGGCGCAGGATAAGGATGTTGGTGTCGAGCAGGCCGTGTGCCTCAGGCTTCATAAGGGTCCCGGAGGCCGCCGTCCATGGCGCTGTCCGCGTCGGCGCGGAACCGCGCCGCATCCATGACCGGTGCGCTCGCCGACACGCCCGCGAACTGCTCACGGGTCACCACCCGGTGTCGACGTAGCGGGATCAACTCACCGATGGGGGTGCCGTTACGGGTGACGATGAACGACTCACCATGCTCAACCGCATCCATGATCTGTCCGGATTTCGCCCGAAGATCTCGTTGGGTGAGTTCCGCTGCCATGCGGCAAGCCTAGCACGGGGTGGCACGCGGTGCTACGAGGTGGCACCACTGCTCGGGAGGTGGGTCAGTCATCGACAACCCGCACTGCGTAGCTCGATCAAGGCAAGGCCTGGTGACTCCGACCGTCAGGTAGCCCGGCAAGTCACCCCACACGGACGTCGATTCCATCCTCGGTGAGCCAGTGCAGGAGTTGCCCGAAGTCCGGGTCGCCGGCTGCGGTGGGCGGGCTCAGGCACTCCTGAGCCACAGCCGAATGCCGCCAGACCAGCTTGAACGGCGCGGTGGCTCCCCAGCCGCCTCGTGTGCAGTCGTGTAGCGCGTCGGCGTTCGAGCCGAAGTAGCCGCCGGCTCCGTTGACCGCCTCGCCGATGGCACAGTAGAAGCCTTCGATGTCGGTGACGTTCTGCCCGTCGAGTTCGTAGGCGGTGCCCGCCGGCTTGTCGGCGGCGTCGTGCCGGTGGTGGGAAAGCGCCGCCATGGTCCACTCGCGACGTAGAGTGCGGTCGTAGCCCACCCAGCGGCCTGGTTCGGCCGGCCGGCCGGAGCGCCAGAGTTCCCAGATCTGGCGTGCCCCGCGCGGCATCGGGCCAGGGAAGGCGGTGTCCAGGGTGACATCGACCAAGCCGCCGCCCAGGGCCGACGAACGAACCGCCGTGACCGCACCTTCGACATGTACGCCGACCACCAGTGTCGCGCTGCCATCGTTCCCCACGCTGGCGATGGAGGCACGGATTCGGCGGCGCCACGCAGCCCGCGCCGGACCAATGGCGAACTGCCTGGGCGAGGATGCGGAAGAGTGTGCGCTGGTCCGGGGCGCTGTCCGGCAGCAGCTGGTGCGCGTTGTCGACGATCACCAGGTAGCCGTCCGCCGGTAGCCAGTGCAGATCTCTCAGACAGTCGGACAGCGCGTCCCAGTTCCAGCCGAAGTAGCGGGGAAAGAATAGGGCATCCGAGAAGTCGTAAAAGACCTGGTTGGCATCCGTGAACCTCATGCCGTCAAGGCGGGCCACCACGAATCTGCCGGACGCCGGAAGCACTGCGGCCAACTCCACCAGGGAGCCACGCGAGCAGACCACGATCGGATCGCTGGAGCTGTGCCACGCTTCCTCCGCCATCCGTTGTCGGTGAGCCAGCGCAGGAGTTGCCCGATCAAAATCGGGTGCCGACTGCGGCGGCGACTCGGCGGCCGATGCTCTCCAGTTTGTCAATGATCCGCAATCCCTCGCTGAGCTCTATTCTCCCACTGCCGACCTGTTCGATAAGTCGCTTTGCCTCGCCGGAATTCTCAAGAGCCTTCCTGGCTGCAGTCCCCCGTCGTCCCCCGAACTGGGATTCGTGTAGGGCTTCCCGGAGAACGGCAATCACGCGCTTGGCTGTGGAGTCGAACACGATTTGGAACTGGTCGCTGGCATCCTTCTCCAGGTCGGCCATTGCAGAGAGTGGGGAATCGTTTGCGGACTTGGTGTCAGAGTTGATTGTTGTATGGCTATCCCTTTGCGGGGGGTTGCCAAGGGCCAGGTCGACTGCTGCGGAGAACATCTTGATGGCGCTCATTGCGTCCTGAACGCAGGCGAAAAATACGAACGGCGTAGGGGTCTCCGTGCGTAGGGACCGTTCGATTATCTCTGTTGCGTCGATTAACGACCTCAGTGCGATCTCGCGGTAGATCCTGCCGGCGCGCGCCGCTTCGTTGCTGACTCTGAAGGTGGTTTCAATGATGTCGCGAATGCTCCCGAGGTATTCTACGAATGACTTGGCAGGGTGATTTGGGTTGTCGATGTAAATTCTGAATTTCTCGTCTATTGGTGTGTCGCGGTACGCGAGTGGTAGGTTTGCGTCTGCGGCGCAGTCGCTCAGCCTGAGGAACGCCCAACCTGGCGGCGGCGGCCCCCAATCGGGATCTGGGTGCCAATCTGCGGTAGGTGTCCATCCCGGTGGCATCTCGGTCCAATTTGGCGGAGCTGTCCACCGAAGTCCTGTGGTGGAATACAGATGTGGGCTACCTGACTCACTACGCGGCATGCCGTTCACTGTATGCTGCCGGTCGACGTAGTGGGTAACGGAGGCATCCTTGCCTGACGAACCCCGGCACCATCAGTTGGGCAGCTCGACTTCGTGAGATCGGTCAGCCTCAGCCAAAGCGGGCTGGGTAGGCAACCGGAACAGCCTGTCTGGTTGCTGCGAAGTCGCGACGGCACGGCCGGACGGGCGATCGGCGTACGGGCGGATCGTTGCTACCGTCGGTCGGTGCGCCAGGACTCGCCGAGGTGGGAGCAGATCAACCCCAGTGGGTACGAGTGGGAGCGGGAGGGCCTGCGGGAGCTGGCCTCGTACCTGCCGGATGTCGACCCGTACCACGTCTGGGCCAACATCGAGTTCGTCGCGTCCGACGGCTCGATCAACGAGGTCGACGCGCTGGTGCTCACCCCCAGCGGGCTGTACGTCGTGGAGCTCAAGCACTGGCAGGGTGAGCTGCACGGCGACGGCGGTCAGTGGGTGCACCGGGCGACGAAGACGTCGCGGCTGATCCCGCGGGACAATCCGACGATCCTGGCCAACCGTAAGGCGAAGCGACTGGCGAGCCTGATCGACCACTACGCCCGCCAGCAGCGCAAACATGCCCGTACGCCATTCATCGGGGCGGCGGTGTTCCTGCATGCCCGGTCGTTGCGGTCGCAGCTGGATGCGATCGGCCGCCAGCACGTGTACGGCCTGCACGATGCGTCCGAGTCGGGTCTGCCGAGTCTGCGGGAGATGTTGACGGCCCCGCCGCGTAATCCGGCGCATCTGATCGACGAGGTTCGGGGGCAGGAGATCGTGGCCCTGGTCAAGGGGGCGAAGATCCGCCCGTCGGTGGCGGACCGCAAGGTGGGGCAGCTGCTGCTGCATCCGCGTCCGTTCGCTGAGGGCGTCGGCTGGCAGGATTTCATCGCCGGGCATGTGATGGACACCGCGCTGCTGCGCCGGGTGCGGTTCTATCTGACCAGCCGGGCGCCGGAGGAGGAGATCCCGGCGATCCGGGCTGCTGCCGAGCGGGAGTTCCGGCTGCTGCAGGGCATCCACCATCCGGGGATCGCCCAGGCGCACGACCTGGTCGATCATCCGCTGGGCCCGGCGCTGATCTTCGACCATCAGCAGCAGTGGGTACGCCTGGACCAGTATCTGGTGGAGCGGGGTGACCGGCTGACGTTGGCGCAGCGGCTGCACCTGCTCGGCGACCTGGCGGAGATCGTCGACTACGCGCATTCGCGTCGGCTGGCGCACCGGGCGCTGCATCCGGGCGCGGTGTACGTCTGCGATCCGGAGTCGTCGCGTCCGCAGCTGGTGGTGACGAACTGGCAGACCGGTGGCCGGTTGGCGGACACCCGGTTGACCCGTACCGGTGGTTCGTCGACGGACCCGGGCAGTCTGACGTTGCTGCACGACGACGAGGTGCGGCGCTACCAGGCGCCGGAGGCGGCGATGCCGGGTCGTCTGCCCGGCCACCAGTTGGACGTTTTCGCGCTCGGCGCGGTCGGCTACCGGATCTTCGCCGGTAGCCCGCCGGCGGGCAGCGCCGAGGAGTTGGCGACGGCCGTACGCGACAGCGGGGTGAACCTGGCGGCGGCGGTCGACGGGATGCCGGCGGCGTTGGTCGACGCCGTCTACGACGCGACCCGGGGGGATCCGACGCGCCGGTCGGCGACTGTCGCCGCGTTCCGGTCCCGCCTGGAGCGGGTGTGGGATGAGCTGACGGCACCGGAGCCGGAGCCGGTGGTCGATCCGCTCGTCGCCCGCAAGGGCGACGTGCTCGACATCGGCTACACCGTGCTGAGCCGCCTGGGTGCCGGTTCGACGGCGTTGGCACTGCTGGTCAGCGAACCGGCGGTCGACGGCAAGGACGGCCGGCGACTGGTGTTGAAGGTGGCCCGCGACGAGCAGCACGCCGCCCGGCTGGCGGTGGAGGCGGAGACGCTGGACAAGCTGCGGGACCGGCGGGTGGCGGCGTTGGTGCAGGGGCCGATCACGGTCGGTGGCCGGACGGCGCTGCTGATGGAGAGCGCGGGGGAGCGGACCCTCGCCGAGGAGCTGCAGGGCGGCCGGCTGACGCTGGACCTGCTGGAGCGGTACGGCCGGGACCTGCTGGAGATCGTCGTCTACCTCGACGAGGTGGGGATCTGGCACCGGGATCTGAAGCCGGCGAACCTGGCGGCCCGACCGCTGAATGCCAAGGACCGGCAGCCGCATCTGTGCGTTTTCGACTTTTCGCTCTCCGCGACCCCGACGGACCAGCTGACCGCCGGCACCGCCGGCTACCTGGATCCGTTCCTCGGCCCACCGAAGCGGCTGCGCTACGACCGGGCGGCGGAGCGGTTCGCCGCCGCGGTGACGTTGTTCGAGATGGCGACGGGGTCGCTGCCGGAGTGGGGTGGGGCCAATCCGGCGGCGGTCAGCGACGAGGTGACCCTGGATCCGGCGATGTTCGAGCCGGCGGTCGCGGACCGGCTGGTCGACTTTTTCGGCCGGGCGTTGGCCCGGGAGACGGCCGACCGGTTCGACACGGCCGAGGAGATGCTCGACGCCTGGCGGGACATTTTCCGTAAGGTGCCGGTGGCCGGCGGCGGGCTGGCGTCGCCGGCGGCGGTGTCGGTGGCGAGCCTGGACACCGTGTTGGAGCAGTCGCCGTTGACGGAGCGGGCCCGTTCGGCGGTGCGCCGGCTCGGGTTGGTCACCGTGCGGGATCTGCTCCAGGCCAAACCGGCCAGGTTGGTCACCGCGCAGGGCGTGCCGGACGCGACCCGCAAGGAGATCCTGTCGTACGCCCGGTCGCTGCGCCCGCTGCTGGCGGCCGACCCGGCAGACCGTGTTGGTGCGGCCGACGGGGCGGAACAGGGCGGCGACGGCCAGCAGACAGCCGGGGTGGCGACGCGGGGCATGGAGACGCTCTGCGCCGCGCTGCTGCCGGCGGAGACGGGCCGCACGAGCAAGCGTCGGACGACGTTGGCGGTGCTGCTGGGCCAGGAGCCGGCACCGGGCGACGACACGTGGCTGCACTGGCCGACCCAGGGGGAGGTGGCGCGCCGAACCGGCCAGACCCAGCCGCAGATTTCGACCCTGTTGCGCAAGCAGGTGCAGGTCTGGTCGGGCAACGAGCTCGTGTCGGCGGTACGCGACGAGATCGTCGCCCTGGTGGAGAGCCGGGGTGCGGTGATGTCGGCCGCGGAGCTGGCCGACGCGCTGATCGCCACGCACGGCTCGTTCACGTCGGAGCCGAAACGCACCGCCCAGGCGGTCGGCCTGGTCCGGGCGGCGGTGGAGACGGAGCTGGCCACCGGCGGGGACGCCCGGCTGGCGATCCAGCGGTTCCGTGCCTCGTCGACGGTGCTGGTGGGCCGGGAACCGGTGGATCCGGCGGCGACGACCACCGCCGCCGACCTGCTGTCGTACGTGGTGGCGCTCGGCGGCCGGGCAACCGAGTTGGTGGAGTCCGATCCGCTGCCGACCCGGCAGCGGGCGGTGGCGGAGCTGGCCGCGGTCACGCCGCCGCCGACGATGCCGGTGGTGCCGGAGCTGCGGCTGCTGCAGTTGGCGGCCGCCGGCAGCAACGGCCGGGCCGACGTCAACGGGCAGGGCCAGCTCTACCCGGTGGACATGCCGGCCGAGCGGGCGTTGCGGTTGGCCGCTGGCAGCATCGCCGGGCAGCGGCTACGGGAGGACGAGATCATCGGCCGGGTCCGGGCCCGTTTCCCACGCGCGCAGCAGCTGCCGGGCCGGCCGCAGCTCGACACGCTGGTCCGCACCGTCGCCGGGATCGAATGGGATTCTGAGCAGCGGGTGTACGCCCCGCCGCCGCTGCCGTCGGTGTTCAGCGGCACCAGGGGTGCCACGGTCACGGGCGGGTTCGCCGCGCCGCTGTGGCAGGCCGACGAGGTGACGGCGAAGCTGGCCGGGGCGATCGACCGGCGGGCGTTCCTGGCGGTGCTGACCCCGTTGCGGGAGCTGGCCGCCGCCCGCCGGGAGCTGCTGGCCCGGCTGGCGTTGACCGAGGTGAACGTGACGGGGATCCTGCTGGATCGGCTGCGGGCGCTCGGCTACCCGTGGCAGGCGCTGGTGGCGGCGGACTCCGGTTCGGCCACTGACGCGAACTTCCGCAGCCTGGTGGATCTGGTCCGGCACGAGGTGGTGCCGGCGCTGCGGGAGGCGTTGGCCACGGACGCGCCGGTGCTGTTGACCGAGGCTGCGCCGCTGGCCCGGTACGGCCAGGTGGAGCTGCTGGCGGAGCTGGCGGATCTGACCCGCCCCCGGCCGGCGGCGCGACTGCTGCTGGTGCCGGCCCGCAAACCGGAGCCGGCGATGTTGGACGGCTACCAGTTGCCGTTGACTTCACCGGCGAGTCAGTCGCTGTGGATTCCGGGGCAATGGCTGAACGCCAGATCTGGTAGGACTATCCACCATGCCCATCCGACGGCTGCTTCTGGAGAACTACCGAGGGTTCCGTAACCGGCAGGAGATCGAGCTGGCACCGATCACTGTGGTGCTCGGCAAGAACAACTCCGGCAAGAGTGCCCTGACCCGTGCGCCGCTGGTGATCGCCACCGGCTTCGACACCACCTCACCGTCCCCGCTGGACCTGGAACGCCTGGGCCCGGACGCGGTCGACGACCTGCGCGAGCTCTACTTCGATCAGCTCGATGTGCGGCCGCTGACGTTGGGCGTGACCGTCGACGGTCCGCTGCCGTTCACACTGCGGGTGGATCTGGAGTATTCAGCCAGACTACGCAACGCGGTAGTGGCGGCGCTTCGGGTCGACACAGATGACAGCGCCGACCCGGTCGGCACCGTTGAGTTGGTGTCGAGCCGATTCACCGCCCCGATGCCGGATACCTCGGACATCGACGGCGTCGAGCTGTCGACGCTTCCTGAGCCTTCGGTCGACGGGCTCGACGAGTACGACATCCGCATCAGTGGCGAGCCGACCCGGACGAGGCAGGTGCGTTTCGCGGGCCTGCTGCCTGCCGCCGGGCAACTGCCGGACCTGGACGACCTGTTCCGCCAGGTGCGCCCAGGTCTGATCCGATACCTGGGGCCGTACCGGGAGCGGGTGGCCCGTCAGCATCGGATGCCGATCGGCACGCCTGCCGCGCTCGGCACGAAGGGCGAAGGGCTGGCCGGCCTGCTGGCCGACAGCCAGCGTAAGTCGGACGGGCGGCTGCTGGCACAGATTAATGCGCAGCTGCGTGGGATCGTGCCCGGATGGCGACTGGAGGAGGTCGCTGCCGGCCCGCTCTGGTCGACGGTGCTGGTCAGGGACGGTTCCAGGGCGAGGATCAATCTCGCCGACGCCGGCAGCGGGCTCGCCCAGGTGCTGCCGATCCTGGCGCAGTGTGCGATGGACGAGCTGGCAGGAGGCGCCGCCGCGCCGCCGTTGCAGATCATCGAGGAGCCGGAGGCGCACCTGCACCCACGTGTCCACGCTGACCTGGCCGACCTCTACCTGAGGACCGCGCAGCGGACCGGGACCCGGTTTCTGATCGAGACACACAGCGAAACGCTGCTGCTGCGGCTGCGTCGCCGGATCGCCGAGGTCGACAACGACTACGGCCCGGAGACGGTTGCCATCTACGTCGTGGAGCAGCACGACGGCGTCTCGTCGGCACGTCGCATCCCGCTGGACAGTCTCGGCAACCTCGACGACAGCTGGCCGCCGGGCTACTTCTCCCAGGACTACCACGAGGTCCGAGCCCTCGCGGCTGCCCAGTCGGAACGGAACGCCCGTGCTTCTTGACATCGACGAGACGATTCTGGACGGCGCGGACCACCGGCCGGTGATCACGCTGCTCTGCATGGTGGCGGAGAAGCGCCACGACTGGCATCCGACGTTGTCACAGGCAGCGAGGATGATCGACCTTGTCGAGCGGCTGGCCCGAGCGGGTGTCCGGATGCCGGTGCTCAGCCAGTGGGCAGAGGAGGCGACGGAGGAGGCCGCGTACCCCAGCCCACCGGACGCTCGGCGGACGGTGCGTGTCGGCCTGGCTGACCTGGAGCATCTGGTCGCCGACCTGGACAAGCCGGCGGTGCTGGTGGTGGAGAATCAGCTCGCCGATGGCAGCTTCGTGCAGGACATGGCGGCGGCCCTGGACGACAAGCGGATCGTCGAGGCGCTGCGTCGGATGTGGCTTCGGCTGCACAACGGCGGCGGTAAGGGCCAGATGGCCGAACTCGCCGCCGATGAGGGAAAGAAGTTCGCGATCGTGTCGCCAAGGGTGGCGATCCTGTTCGACGGCGACCGCGACGGCCCTGGCCAGCCGAGCGACAACGAGCCCAGGAAGGCGCAGGCGCACGCGGCCGGCATCCAGAACGTGCACATCCTCGCCTACCGGGCGGCGGAGAACTACGTACCGCTTGTGGTGTGGGAGTCGCTCTACCCCCGGCATCGGCGAAGGATCAGCCAGCTGCGGGCGATGCCGGCGAATCAGCGCGGCTACCTGAAGAAGGACTCCTACCCCGGCAACGGGCTGCCCAGGCAGCTCACAGTGGCGGGCCGGAAGCTGACCGAGGCGGACTTCGACGAGCTTGGCCCAGACGTCGTCGCCGAACTGCGGCAGATCCTCACGATGATCCACACGATCCTGTAGGACACTAGCGGTATGTCCAGCAGCCGGGGAGACGTCCAGGTCGAACCCACCGTGATGATGCTGGCCGACGTGCTGGAGGAGATCGCCGCAGGCCGGATCCGAGTGCCCAGGTTTCAGCGCCCGTTCGTGTGGCGTCCTGAGCAGATGCTGGACCTGTTCGACAGCATCGAGAGAGGGTGGCCGATCGGCGGCATCACCGTGTGGGAGACCACCGACGAGGTGCCCTCGCTCAACTACCTCGGTGAGGTGCCGGTGCGGATGCCGCCGGCAGGTACGCCGGTGTCGTACGTGCTCGACGGGCATCAACGGCTCTCCACCCTGTTCGGGGTGCTGCGCAGGCAGGGCCGACCGCCGCGCGGCGACGATCAGCGGGAGTGGAAGTGGCGGATCTACCGCGATCTGGAGCCGCAGGAGGACAACGAACGCTACCGGCATCATCGGGCGTTCGGCTCCCCGCCGCCCCTTCCTCCTGATTCGTACCTCCCGATGCGCTCCGTCAACAGCACCGTCGACTTTCTCCGCTTCCTGCGGAACCTGGAAGCGCGGGTCAACGACGCCACCCGAATGGAGAGGCTGGTCAACGAAGCCGACTGGGTGGCGCAGCGTGTCCGTGCGTACAAGATTCCGTTGGTGCGGGTCCGCGACAGCGACCTGGGGTCGGCCATCGAGGTGTTCGCCCGGATTAACAACCGTGGAGTACGCCTGGAGACCCACGAGATTGCCTCCCGGCTGACCGGCCCGATCCAGAAATCTACAATGGGCGAACAGGTCGACAGCATCGTCGAGTCCGTCGCGAGCACGGGCTTCGGTGAGCTGCCCAGGATGGCGGTGTTCCGGTCGATGCTAGCGATCGGCGGCGAGCCGGACGTCATGAAGCCGCACTGGGAACAGGTGGCGCAGCGGATCCGGACCAGTCAGATCGACGTGCTGGCGGCCGGGCAGAAGGCGGTGCACAAGGCGGTGGAGCTGCTGAGGGCGGCGGGTCTGCCGTTGGCGGCGCTGTTGCCGTACTCGCATCAGTTGGTGTTGTTGACCTACTTCTTCCACTGTCGGCCGGACCCGACCGGCAACCAGCGGTTGGAGCTGGAGCGCTGGTTCTGGGTGACGTCGTGGGCGGGGTCGTTCGCGGGTGCCAACTCGACCCGCATCCGGGAGGGCCTGGCGGAGATGAAGGCGTTCGCCTCCGGCGCGACCCCGACCCTGAAGCTGGACGTCGGCGCGGTGCAGCCGATGCCGGAGCCGTTCAACCTGAACAGCGCCCGGACTCTGGCGTACGTGGCGTGGGAGGCGCACGAGTTCCCGACCAGGCGGGATGCGCTCGGGCAGGAGTTCGACGTGGTGAAGCGGCTGGCGGCTGGTGTGCCGCAGGCGTACCGGCAGATCGTGCCCGGCCATTCGACGGCGGCCAACCGGATCATCCTGCCGACCGGCCCGGGGGACAACCCGCTGGGGGTGTTCAAGGAGCTGCGGGAAGGCCAGTTGGAGCGCACCATCAGCCGGGAGCACGTGACGAGGCTGCTGGCCAGCCACTGCATCAACGAGCGGGCCTTTCTCAAGCTGCTGGCCGGCGACCACGAGGGGTTCCTGGCGCTGCGGGCCGAGGTGTTGCAGGAGCGGCTGCGGGCGTTCGCGAAAGGGCTGGGCGTGACGCTCGGGCCGGACATGACCGGCGTGGCCGACAACGACACCGAGCACGACGAGTGACCCCGCAGCCGAATTTTCGACTGGGGCATCTCTCGGTGGAAATTGATGAACATCTTGGGTGGTTGTTGCGATACTCCGGGTTGACGTTCCTTCGAGAGGGGCGGGCCTGGGATGGTGGATCTGTCGTTCGTGTGGCTGGAGATCACCGGTAGGTGCCAGTTGGAGTGCCGGCATTGTTACGCCGCCAGCGGTCCGTCCGGCGGGCACGGTTCAATGACTGCAGTGGACTGGCGGCGGGTGATCGACCAGGCGGTGGAGCTGGGCGTCGAGATGGTGCAGTTCATCGGTGGGGAACCGACTCTGCATCCAGATCTTCCGGATCTACTCAGGCATGCCCTGGCCGCCGGCTTGGAGGTGGAGGTGTTCTCCAACCTCGTGTATGTCACGCCGGCCATGTGGGAGCTGTTCGCCCAGCAGGGGGTGCGGTTGGCCTGCTCGTACTACTCCGATCAGGCCGGGCAGCACGCTGCGGTCACCGGTCGGGCCGGCTCGCACGCTCGTACTCGGGCCAACATCGGTGAGGCGGTGCGCCGGTCGATTCCACTGCGGGTAGGTGTGGTCGACCTGGGCGGTGGCCAGCGCGTGGGGGCTGCGGTTGCCGAGTTGCGCGGTCTGGGTGCGACAGAGGTGGGTGTGGACTGGCTCCGGCAGGTGGGCCGTGGGGTAGGCGGCGATGCCTTGGGTGTAGAGCAGTTGTGCGGCAACTGTGCGTCGGGTGTGTTGGCGGTCGGCGCTGACGGTGCGGTCTGGCCGTGCGTGTTCTCGCGCTGGCTGCCGGTCGGCAACGTCCGTGAGGCGAATTTCGCCTCGATCCTGACCGGCCAGGGTACGGCGCAGGTGCGGGCCGAGCTGAGGTCGGCCTTCGGGAAGCGGCCGAAGCCGTGCGGGCCGCAGTGCGCGCCGCAGTGCGCGCCAGCGCGGTGCCAGCCGACCTGTTCACCGTCGTGTAGTCCGTCGTGCAACCCCTGTGCGCCGTCGAAGCGGTGCTGGCCGTACTACCGCTGACCGATCGGACCTAACCCTTCCAGGCGGCCGCGTCTCCGGCAGGTCACTGACTCTCCGGATATCCGTGGTGGGCTCGCGGTGACCGAGGTGGCTGGGTGATGCTGACAGTGTGAAGCACACACGGTGGCTACCGAATGAGGACCATTGGCCAGAGGACGACGCTGAGGACCACCGGCGGCGGCTGGCGTCGATGCTGCGTCGGGCCGCTGCCGCCCTGCGGGTTGAGCTGGTGGGTGAGTTCCGGTACGGATGGCGTAACCGATCGACCGGTGCACGGGTGGACGACGACGGCCACGACGGGTGGCTGCGGCTGGTCGGGGAACCTGTCAACGGAGAAGTCGGGGTGTTCTGGGACGGCAACGCCACCGCCTCGCAGCAGTTGGGCGGGCTGCGGCTGCCCCGGGTGTGGCGCAGTTGGGAGCACGCGGAGAGCGATCTACGGTTCCGCGCCGACCTGATGAGTCACGTCGACGAGCCGACGTGCAGCCGGACTGCGGCGCTGACTGCGGTGCCGGCGCTGAGCGAGATGTGGTGGATGCGTCTTGGCGGCACCCTCTCCTTCCTGACTGAGGTCGAGACGGATCGGGTCGCGGTGGATAATGAGCGGCTCGCGTCCCGGATCCAGATCTGGGATGAGGCCTTGCCGGTCGATGTACATCAGTGGGTGCCCGCGCACGCGGACCTGCACTGGGCGCAGCTGACCAGTCCGGGCTGCTGGGTGCTGGACTGGGAAGGCTGGGGGTTGGCTCCGGCCGGGTTCGACGCGGCCAGCCTGTACCTGCACAGCCTGGCCGCACCACCTGTCGCGCGGCTGGTGCGCGCCCGGTATCTCGCTGAGCTGGACAGCCGTGACGGCATGCTCAGCCAGCTGTACATCGCCGGGCGAATGCTCGACCGAGGTGACCTCGACGGCCATCCGGCTGAGAGCGCCGTCTATGCGCACGTTGGCACAGTGCTGCGGGCGCTGGGCGCTGAGCCCGGCTCCTACCGGCATCTGCTGCGCTTGGTCAACGATCGGCGAGCAGGTGGTGCAGGAACCGGCCCGGGTCGGCCAGGAACGCTCGGGTGAGGGCGACCGGTTCGGCCTGGTCGTAGTCAACCGGGGCGATGGTGCCGGCGGCGTCGATTTGCAGGATCGTCGCGCCAGGGCTGGCCAGCAGGATCGGCGAGTGGGTGGCGATGATGAACTGACTACCCTGGTCGACCAGGTCGGCGATGCGCAGCAGCAGGGCCAGGCAGCCGTGTACGGACAGCGCTGCCTCCGGTTCGTCGAGCAGGTAGAGCCCTTGCGGGCCGAAGCGATGATTGACCAGGTCGAGAAACGACTCCCCGTGCGAGCGTTCATGTGGGGAGACTCCGCCGTAGGCACCGAGCAGAGGTGGGGAGTTGGGGTCGGCGTCGAGGCGCTCGATCTCGGTGGCAACGTTGTAGTACGACTCGGCGCGCAGAAAGAACCCGGTGCGGGGCTTGCGGCCGGGGGCACGTTGCAGCACCAGGTGCTCGCCGAGCGGGGATTCGGTGGCGCGGGTGGTGAACCGGAAGGACGTGCCGCCGCCCTCAGGGTTAAACCCGGCGGCGACCGCGATTGCCTCGACCAGGGTGGATTTGCCGGTGCCGTTGTCACCGGCGAGCAGAGTCACCGGCGTGGGGAAATCGACGCCCTGATCAGCCAGCCTGGCCACAGCAGGGATGGTGTACGGCCATCGAGCCTGATCGGCCGGGGTCAGCGGCCGGGTCGGCAGGTAGGCGCGACGCACGAACATTTGTGATCACCTCCTGCCCGTAGGATCGCAGCCGTGCTCGATGAACTCGACGAAGACGCGCGGCGGCGACTCCAGCAGGCGATGCAGGCGCAGGTGAAACACCTTGCCGATGACCTGCGGGAGCGGCTCGCGGAGCCGGAGTCGCTGTCGCTGCGGGCTGAGCTGCTGCAGGAGTACGAGAAGGCGAAGAAGGCCGAGCGGCTGGCCGGCGCGTTCGAGGTGTGGCTGGAGGACGTGCTCGACCAGGCGGCTGTGGCCTGGGTGCTGGGTTGTGTCTTCGTCCGCTTCTGCGAGGACAACGAGCTGATCGACGGGCTGTGGATCGGCGGGGACGACCCGGCGGCCCCGGCCGAGACGGGCATGCAGCGGCGGCAGGCGTACCTGATCGAGGCCGAGCATTCGTTGCACAACGACCGGCACTGGCTGCGGGAAGCGTTCCGCTACCTGGGCAGGCTGCGCCCGACGGCGCAGATCTTCGACAAGCACAACCCGGTGTGGCGGTTCGACATCTCCGGCGCGGCTGCGGAGGGGCTGAGCAACTTCTTCCGTACGGGGGAGGGCCGGGTGTCGCTGCGCAGCGCGACCCTGGACACCCGTTTCCTCGGTGACCTCTACCAGGAGTTGTCGACGTACGCGAAGAAGACGTACGCGCTGTTGCAGACTCCGGTGTTCGTCGAGAAGTTCATCCTGGACCGGACGTTCGAGCCGGCGCTGAGCGAGTTCGGCCTGCCCGAGATGAAGGTGATCGACCCGACGTGCGGCTCCGGCCACTTCCTGCTCGGCGCGTTCGACCGGCTGGTGCGCGAGTGGCGCAAGCGGGAGCCGACCACCGACATCCGGGCCATCGTCGACCGGGCGCTCGGCCAGGCCACCGGCGTCGACATCAACGCCTTCGCGGTCGCCATCGCCCGTTTCCGGCTGCTGGTCGCCGCGATCAAGCTCGGCAAGTGGCACAAGCTCGAACGCTGCCCTGCCTTCCCGGTCCGCGTCGCCACCGGCGACTCCCTCCTGGAGTGGGGCCGCGCCTCCCGCGCACAAGGTGACCTGCTGGCAGCTCTTGAGGGGGAGCAGGTCTTCGCCTACGAGAGCGAAGACGACGAACTGCTCGCCGAGTATCTGGAGGTCGGCCAGTACACTGTGGTAGTCGGCAACCCGCCCTACATCACCGTCGCCGACCCGGCCAGAAACAAGCTCTACCGCAGCATCTACCCGAGCGTCTGCCACAGGCAGTACGCGCTGACCGTGCCGTTTGCAAAGCGCTTCTTCGACCTGGCGAAAAAATCCGACGAGTACGGCGAGGGTGCCGGCTTTGTCGGCCAAATAACCGGCAATGGATTCATGAAGCGCGAATTTGGCAAGAAGCTGATTGAGGACTACTTCGCCCACGACATCGAGCTGAGCGAGGTCATCGACACCTCCGGTGCCTACATCCCCGGCCACGGCACTCCCACCGTGATCCTGATCGGCCGCACCAATGCCCGCCGCCGTCTCCCCGTCGTCCGCGCTGTGCTCGGTGTGCAGGGCGAGCCGACGACCCCGGACAACCCGGCCGATGGCCTCGTCTGGCAGGCGATCGTCGACCAGGTCGACGCTCCCGGCTCGGCGTCCCGCTGGGTCACCGTCCAGGACCTCGACCGCTCCCGCCTCCTCAAACACCCCTGGAGCCTCTCCGGCGGCGGCGCGGCAGAACTCGTGCAAGCGTTGGAAGGCTTCTCTGCAGAAAGGTTGCTGGAGGCTGCCGATCCGCCGATAGGTCGTGCTATCCGTGCCGGTGCCGATGAGATATTCATGCGGCCGGCTGGCCGGAGGTTGACGACTCGTGCTGATCAGAGGGCTCTGCGACCGCTAATCGTCGGGGAGGCGGTCAGGGATTGGAAATCCGACACAGAGGATCTGATCTGGTACCCCTACGATTCGATGCTCGGCGAGAAGGGTCTTGAGGAAGAGCTTTGGCCTTGGCGGAAGTTGCTTGCGGAGCGGCGTACGTTCGTAGGAAATATGGAGCAAGCTGGCTTGAAGTGGTGGGAGTATCACCAGCACACGTCGTCTGCCTATAGCGTGCCGCTGACGATTGCGTTTGCGTTTGTGGCTACGCACAATCATTTTGTGCTGGATCGGGGTGGGAAGGTCTTCAACCGTTCTGCGCCCGTGATCAAGCTGCCGGAGGGGGCGACGGAGGATGACCACCTGAAGCTGCTCGGCGTACTCAACAGCTCCACTGCCTGCTTCTGGCTCAAGCAGGTCAGCCACAACAAGGGGAGCCAGGGCGTTAACGAAGGGTTCAAGAGCCAGGAGTGGGAACGGTTCTTCGAGTTCACCGGCACCAAGCTCCAGGAGTTGCCGTTGCCGGCGGAGTTTCCGTTGGGGCGGGCGCGGGAGCTGGATGCGTTGGCGCAGCGGTTGGGGGAGCTGACTCCGGCGGCGGTGGCCGGGTCGGGGGTGCCGACTGTGGAGCGGCTGGCGCAGGCGCGAGCCGAGTACGACCTGGTCCGGGCGCGGATGATCGCGCTTCAGGAGGAGCTGGACTGGGAGGTCTACCGGCTCTACGGGCTGATGGATGAGGATCTGACCCATCCGGACCCGCCAGGGCTGAGCCTTGGTGAGCGTGCCTTCGAGATCACGATGGTGCAGCAGAAGGTGGAGACGGCCTGGTTTGTGCGGCACGACTCCGTACCCGTGGACAAGCCGAACCCCGACTGGCCGGCGGATTACCGCGACCTGGTCGAACGACGGATTGCTGCCACGGCCGGCAACCGGCACCTCCAGCTAATCGAGCGTCCGGAGTGCAAGCGCCGGTGGAAGACCGATGGCTGGGCCAAGATGCAGGCGGATGCGTTGCGGGACTGGCTGTTGGAGCGGCTGGAGGCCCCGGAGCTGTGGGGTGGCACGCCGGAGCCGCTGTCGGTGGCGCAGCTCGCCGACCGGGTGGCCGGCGACGCCGACTTCCAGCAGGTGTTGGCACTGCTGCCGGAGTACGAGGGCATGAGCCTGGTCATCGCGCTCGACAAGCTGGTCGCCACCGAGCATGTGCCGTTCCTGCCGAAGCAGCGCTACAAGCCGTCCGGGCTGCGTAAGCGGGTGTTGTGGGAGCAGACCTGGGAGAAGCAGCGGCGCGAGGACGCCGGGGAGACGGTCGAGATCGACGTGCCGCCGAAGTACACCTCGGCGGACTTCGTCCGGCCGTCGTACGCGAAGGCTCGGGGCAAGCTCGACGTGCCAAAGGAGCGCTTCATCTCGTACCCGGAAATGGGTCGTGACACCGACTCCAGCCTGCTGCTCGGCTGGGCCGGGTGGGACCACCTGGCCCAGGCGCAGGCGCTGGCCACGGTGTACGTGAATCGGCGCAGTCAGGAGGCGTGGGAGGCGCACCGCCTGTTGCCGCTGCTCGCCGGCCTGCTGGAGCTGGAGCCGTGGCTACACCAGTGGTACGCCGCCGAACGCCCCGGCTATCCCGGCTCGCCGGCACAGTTCTACACCGACTTCATCGACACCGAGCTGTCCACCCTCAGCTCCGACCGCACAGCTCTGTCCCTGCTCCGCGGCCTCCCCGAGTAGGACCCGACACCGTCTGACCCTGTTGGACGATGGTGGGGTTCGGTAGGTTCGGATGGTGCCGGGAGGGCGACGGAGCGGTGGTCGATGAGCGTTGACGATGTGAAGCGCACTGTCGAGCGGGGCAACGAAGCAGTCCAGCAAGGGTGTCAGATCCTTGAACAGGCGCTCACCGAGGCTGCAGAAGCGGGTGCCCTGGCGCGGGCCACGATGCATGACAGCACCCATGACGAGGTCGAGAAGGCGAAGGCGAAGCTGGACTCGTTGGAACGTGAGGTTGAGCTGGCGATCCGGCGGTTTGGCGCTGCTGTCCAGAACGCGAACGACTACGTAGCCAAGCTCTGATGTCCGGGACCCTCGGCGACGTCGTAGCGCGGCTCTACGCTGCGCGGGAGCGGCTGCTTGCCGCAGCCGTGACCGCCAACCGTGCACAGGCCGACGCCGAGCAGGCGGCAGCGCACTACTCGGAAGCTGCTCGCGGAAGCACCGATCAGTCGATCAAGACGGCTATCGCCGAGGCGCAGATCGCTGGGGCGAAGGCCGATCGGGTCGCCGGCATCCTGAACGATATCTGCGATCATATCGTCAACTACGTCAACCACATTGCTCCAGGCGTGGCGCCTCCGTCTGACCCCAAAATCGATGTCTCAGGTGAACGTCTTGTGGCAGAGGCTGAGGGGGCGGGCAGCAGGGCAGACCGGTTCGCGCGTCGCTTCGTGCAGAAGGCCGACTCCACTGAGGAACACCTGCAAAATGCGGAAAAGACGATGCAGACGGGAAAAGAAATTCTCGACCTGTTCAAGATCCAGCCGGGGTCGGAGAGTGCTACGACGGTAGCGCCGGAGCCGATCCCTGCTGATCGCCCGAGTGTGGACAATCCGGTGACTGCTGTGATCATGGCTGCGGGTGCCACTGCAGTAGTGGGTCGCGAAATGTGGAAAAAATACAAGAAACGCCATGAAGGGAAGTAAATTATGAAGATTGAGCCTGACTTGGTCGAATATTTTCGCACGATGCTGAAGGGTGACTACGCCGAGAACGATCGCCTGGAAGTCCAGCTGAATACAAAAGGTTGGGGCGACTTCTCCACTCTGATGGGCATCGTCTTCTACTACGCCGTCAACCACCGGTTGCCCGTGGATGCCAGCGAAGCCGACATCGTGCAGTTCGTTGCTGAGCTGCGCGCGGCTGCTCCAGTGGATCCGCGCGAGATCGACGCCAACGCTGCGGAACGCCTGGTGAAGGCGGCACTCGACCCCGATGTCGAGTCCGACTTCGATCCTGAGATGGCAGGCAAGATTCAAAGTCTAACTATCATGCACGTGCTCGGTGAAGGTCGGGCGAGCGGGGACGAGATTGATGCCATTCTCGCCAGCGCTGTCGATACCGCAAGTCGACTCTGATGCCGGTGCTGAGCTGCTGATCGGACCGGGTCGCGTAGTTCTGCAGACGTGCTTAGATTCCTGTTATCTCGCCGATTTCGAGGGCTATCTACGGTTTACATGGCGTCGGGCTCGGTCTGATAGGTGGCCAGTGCGGCCGGCATCGGCAGTCCATACTTGTCGCACAGGAACCGGGTCTGGCAGTATCGCTGGGCATCGGCGGCCACGTTGCCGAGGACGGTGGAATTCACCCCTGCACCGATGAGGACGCCCACGATGGGCACGGCCTTGGCGACGTTTTGAACTGGAACCCTGGCACCAGCCGGACCCAAGTGCTGCAGCAACTTCTCAAGGGCGATCACGAGGCGATGGTCCGCGCGGAGCTTGGCTGACCAATTCACGCGTCCCTTCAGAGCGTTGGCCGCTCGTGCGGTGTCGCGCAGCGGCCCAACCTTGGCTGCCTGTGCCATGAAGGACCGGTGCACCAGGCGTTCGATGAAAGCTTGCTCCGAGGGGTCTTTGGCGTCGTAGCCGTAGGAGTACGCGATGCGCGACGCGATCGAGGTGCTCAGGACCTGGATGACGAGGATGTCGGCAGTAATTGCGGCGGGGATCCCTGCCACGGGGACCAGGGCCAGCAAGCCCATGGCACCACCTTCGACCGCGCCGGCGGAACGCCACCTCAGTGTGTTGCGGGTCAGTAGCCGGTCGCAGGCCTTGAGGTCCTGCTGCCGCAGCTCAGTGAAACTGTTCAGCTCCATGCCGCGCTTGCGGGCAATCTTCTCGACGCCCTTCGGGTCGTTGAGCTCCAAGGCCCAGGCGTTGACCAACTCCAGCAGCGCTGCGGCAGCCTCGGCCGCTGGCCGCAGGGCCATGCTGGCAACCGCGTCGCCTCCGCGGCGCACTGGTTCCTTGATCGTCTCCGGTACCGCCCTGGTGGCCCGGCTCGCGGCGTTTCGCGCGGCCTCGCCGGAGCGATCGAGTGCAGTGCTCGCCCAGTTCGGTAGACCACGGCGGTTGTTGCGGCGCTGCCAGTGCTCGTTGAGCCTGTCCCACACCTGCTCTTCGTATGCACTCATCGGGGTTGCGCCGTCGGCGAGCGAGTCAGCGACAGTGCTCATCGATGGCCTCCATTCGACTGGGATGACTGGGTCATGATGGCACTGCCGGGCGGCAAGCGGCGGTGAGCTTCGGCCGACGACCAGGCCAGGCATACAGTCCACAGACGATTGAGGGTACGTCGCTTGCGCTCAGGGCAGACATCGCCTAAACGGTGGAGGGCCGGAACCTCCACCCGCTGAATGCCGCACTCCAGTCGTCTGCCCTCAGCATGGAGACAGCTCTCTGTCTCGGGTCAGTGAGGAGCGTCGGGGGTGAGGGTGGAGAGGAAGGACGTCCAGCCGGCGGGGGAGAAGGTGAGTGCCGGGCCGGCGGGGTCTTTGCTGTCGCGTACGAGGACTGTGGCGGGGAGGTTGGTGGCGACCTCGACGCACATGGCCTGTCCGTTGCTGCGGGTGCTCTTGCGCCAGATCGGCTGCTGCGGATCACCGGGGGTGGTGGTCATCGGTGCTCTCCCTTGCTCCCTGCTCCAGGATCGCCTCGGCCCTCATCCGCAGGAAGGCCAGCGTATCGGCGGGTGAGAGCGCGGTCGCACGGAGATGGTCGAACGCCAGCCCGTGCATCTCCACATGGTAGTCCTTGTCCAGGTACAGAGCGCCACTCAGATTTTCCTGGTAGACGACCGTCGGATGGTTGCTGAAGTCGAGCATCGCGAAGGGGCCGCCCATGCCCATGTGTGCGCCCTGGCGGAAGGGCAGCACCTGGACCGTGATTGACGGCCGCTGTGCCATGGTGATCATGTGCTCCAGCTGGGCTGCCATCACCTGCGGGCCGCCGACCGGCCGGTGCAGCACCGCTTCGTCGAAGATGAACCACAGCCTGGGTGGTTTGCTGCGTTCCAGGATGCGCTGGCGGGCGAGGCGTAACTCGATCCGCTCCTCAATCTTCTCCGGTGGACCCTCCGGGAACTCCGCGCTGATGATGGCACGGGCGTAGTCCGACGTCTGGAGCAGGCCGTTGACGAGTTGGACGTCGTAGGTGCGGAGCTGGGTCGCCTCGTCCTCGAAGGCGATGTACCCGTCGAGCCCGTGCGGCATCGCGCCGGAGTAGTCGACCCACCAGTTGTACTTCTGGGCGTCGCGGGCGAGCTCGATGAGCCCGACAGCCTCCTTGTCGGGTACGCCGTAGAGGCGCAGCAACTTCGTGACGTTCCGAGTCGTCACCGAGACCTGGGCATTCTCGACGCGGGACAACGTCGACTTGCTGATCTTCACCTGTTGGATGACCTGGTCAATTGTCAGACCGGCAGCCTCGCGAAGTGCGCGAAGTTCGGTCGCGAGCCGTCGCCGCTGGACGGTTGGGGTTCCTGCCACAACAGACAGTCTGCGCCATGAGTATGTCGTTTGACGAGTCTCTGAGCCAACTAATTTTCTATCGGATGCGGTGTTGCAAGATCACGCTTTCCCTGTCAGTGTAAGCCAAGCATCGAAGGTGGACGGTTGATCAACTGGCCGGCTGCTGGGTAGCGGGGAGTGGCGAGTGTCTTGATCGTTTTCCCGCTGCGTTTCGCTGAAATCCCAGGTGGCTGGGCGGGTCGCGGTAACGGCTCGCCCGGTCGTCCCCAGCCCAATCGGAAGGGTTGATCATGGTGGCGCTTGGTGCCCTGGTTTCCGGAATCCTGCTCGGGTTCTTCGTCGGGTTGTTCAGTTTCAAGATCAAGTCGCGGTGGTGTCCCGACTGCGGTCGGCTGACGGTGCCGGCGGCTGATCGGTAGCGTGCCGGCCGACCGGTCCCCGGCCGATCCCCGGCCCGGTGACGAGTTGATCATCGACGGTCGGGCGAGTGTGCAGTTCGCGGCCGGGCGGGGTTTCCGGTTCCGGGTGACGACAGTGGACAAGCGCTGGACGTACGAGGGCTGGGTCTGGTTGGCCGGCTACGTGTTGGCACCGGACGGTGAAGCGCGTGAACGTCGGGAGATCTTCGTCGAGCGTGACGGTCTCCGCTGGGCACCGCGCCCGCGCCGGCCCCACCGCTGACCCGGGCGGCGGCGCAACTGCGACGTAACCGCGCGCTCTATCCGTACCTCTGAAGGTTTTTCGACTGTGTGAAAGGTGGTTCCTGCTGTGCGTGGATGCCTTGATTTGTTCCGGCGGGCTCCGGTGCGGAGTCGGCGTAACCGGCGGTTGCTCGCCGAGATCGCCCGCTACCACGACCGGCGGCCGGCCGACGCCGCTGCCGGGCCGCGTCCGTCGGTGCGGCCCGCCTCGAACGCTGCCGGTCACTTGTACGGGCGGGCGGTGCGGCCGTCGATCAGCCCTGGCCTGGTTCGCGACCGTTCGTTCGG